>JBOHXX010000119.1:0-8962 GCA_050737675.1 Pseudoxanthomonas sp. | reverse complement strand
CGCTCCAGGCCCTCGCGATCGAGGTCGAGCAGATTCTGTTTCTTGGCGACCTCGTTCACGGCATCAACTCAGCGCGAGACCACTTCAGTCGCGGCGAAGAAGTACGCGATTTCGTTGGCGGCGTTTTCAACCGAGTCCGAACCATGCGCCGCGTTGGCGTCGATCGAATCGGCGAAGTCGGCACGGATCGTACCCGGCGCTGCGTCCTTCGGGTTGGTGGCACCCAGCAGTTCGCGATGCAGGGCCACGGCGTTCTCGCCTTCCAACGCCTGGATCACAACCGGGCCGGAGATCATGAAATCGACCAGCGCATTGAAGAAAGGACGTTCGCGATGCACGGCGTAGAAGCCTTCAGCCTCACGACGCGAAAGTTGTTTGTACTTGGCGGCCACGATCTTCAGGCCGGCCTTTTCGAAACGCGAATAGATCTCGCCGATGACGTTCTTGGCGACGGCATCTGGTTTGACGATTGAGAGGGTGCGCTCCAGCGCCATGGATATTCTCCGTTGGGTGGGCCACTGCGGACCCGAGGTTAACATGAAAAACCCGCGTCGAAACGCGGGCTTAGGCTAAATTGCGTAGCGCAATTCTAACGTATCGCCGGTACTTTTGCAGTGTCTCCGTACGCCGGTTGCCGCACCGCAGCATGACTTTCGTGGTTGCCAGGATCAATATCAAACAAGCGTTTGATTACCGAGGGGCCCATGGCCAACACCACCCACTTCTCCACCAAGGACCGGATCCTCGGCGCCGCCGAAGAGCTGTTCGCCCAGCATGGCTTCGCAGGTACCTCCTTGCGTCAGGTCACCAGCCGTGCCGACGTCAATATCGCCGCGGTCAATTATCACTTCGGCTCCAAGGAAAACCTGGTCAACGAGGTGTTCCGCCGGCGCATGGACGACATGACCAACTTGCGCCTGAGCCAGCTGAAAACCGCGCTGGAGAAGCACCCTGGCGAACTGCAGCCGGTGCTCGCCGCTTTCGTCGAGCCCGCCCTGGCGATGTCGCAGGATCGTCATGGCGGCGGCGCCTTCGTCCGCGTGGTGGCGCGCGCCTATGCCGAGAAAAATGACGGGCTGCGCAAGTTCCTCTCCGACCATTACGGCCATGTCCTGCGCGAATTCGGCAAGGCCATCGCGACCTGCGTGCCTGGCCTGAGCAAGGAAGAACTGTACTGGCGGCTGGACTTCCTGGCCGGCGCCCTGACCTACGCCATGGCCGATTTCGGCCTTATCAAGCGCCCCGCCGATGTCACCGAAGCCGCGCATCGTGAGCGTGCCGCACGCGAACTGATCCGCTTCGCAGAAGCCGGTATTCGCGCGGGACATTGAATAATTCAAATTTATAAACAAAGGTTTACATAACATGTCTAACAAATTACTTGTACGCAAAGCCGCCGTACTCGGCGCCGGGGTGATGGGCGCGCAGATTGCGGCGCACCTGACCAATGCCGGTGTGGACACCGTGCTCTTCGACCTGCCTGCCAAGGAAGGAAACCCGGACGGCGTGGTACTGAAGGCCATCGCCAACCTCGGCAAGCTCAGCCCCGCCCCGCTGGCCAGCAAGTCGCTGGCCGAGGCCATCACCCCGGCCAACTACGACAGTGGTCTTGAGCAACTGCGCGGCTGCGACCTGATCATCGAGGCCATCGCCGAGCGCATGGACTGGAAGCAGGACCTGTACAAGAAGATCGCCCCGTTCGTGGCCGACCATGCGGTGCTGGCCAGCAATACTTCGGGCCTTGGCATCAACGCCCTCTCGGACGTGCTGCCCGAACAACTGCGCCACCGCTTCTGCGGCGTGCATTTCTTCAACCCGCCACGCTACATGCACCTGGCCGAGCTGATCCCGACCAAGGTCACCGACGCCGCCGTGCTGGAAGGCCTGGAAGGCTTCCTGGTCACCACCCTGGGCAAGGGCGTGGTCTATGCCAAGGACACCCCAAACTTCATCGGCAACCGCATCGGTGTGTTCTCGATCCTGGCCAGCATCCACCACACCGCCGAGTTCGGCCTGGGCTTCGACGAAGTGGATGCGGTCAGCGGCCCGTTGATCGGCCGGCCCAAGTCGGCGACCTACCGCACTTCGGACGTGGTCGGCCTGGACACCATGGCCCACGTCATCAAGACCATGGGCGACACCCTGCCTGATGATCCGTGGCACAAGTATTTCGCCGCGCCGAAATGGCTGGAGGCGCTGATCGCCAAGGGCGCGCTGGGCCAGAAGACCGGCGCCGGCATCTTCCGCAAAGTCGGCAAGGACATCGTGGTGCTGGACCTGAAGGCGCAGGACTATCGCCCGTCGACCGGCGTCGCTGCGCCGGAAGTCGTTGAAATACTGAAGCTACGGAATCCGGCGGAAAAGTTCGCCAAATTGCGCGAAAGCCAGCACCCGCAGGCGCAGTTCCTGTGGGCCACGTTCCGCGACCTGTTCCATTACAGCGCCTACCACCTGGCCGACATCGCCGAGACCGCGCGCGACGTCGACCTGGCCATCCGCTGGGGCTACGGTTGGTCGCTGGGTCCGTTCGAGACCTGGCAGGCCGCGGGCTGGAAGCAAGTGGCGCAGTGGATCGCCGACGACATCGTCGCCGGCAAGACCATGAGCAGCGCGCCGTTGCCGAACTGGGTGTTCGACGGCCGCGAGGGCGTGCATGCGGCCGAAGGCAGCTACAGCCCGGTCAAGAACGCGAAATTGCCACGTTCATCCCTGCCCGTGTACCAGCGCCAGCGCTTCCCGGATCCGCTGCTGGGCGAGAAATTCCCGGCCGGCGAGACCGTGTTCGAAAACGATGGCGTGCGCATGTGGACCGATGGCGACGGCATCGCCGTGGTCGGGTTCAAGACCAAGATGAATACCGTCAACGACCATGTGCTCAACGGCCTGCAGGAAGCCGTAGGCATCGCCGAGCGCGACTTCAAGGGCCTGGTGCTGTGGCAGGACAGCGAACCGTTCTCCGCCGGCGCCGACCTGGCTGGTGCCATGGGACTGCTGCAGGCCGGGAATGTGGCTGGCTTCGAAGCCATGGTCGCCAACTTCCAGGCCACCAGCCAGCGCATCAAGTACTCGCTGGTACCGGTCGTGGCTGCGGTACGCGGACTGGCGCTGGGGGGTGGGTGCGAGTTCCCGATGCACAGCACCAGGACGGTCGCCAGCCTTGAAAGCTATATCGGTCTGGTCGAAGCGGGCGTCGGCCTGCTGCCTGCCGGTGGCGGCCTGAAGGAAATCGCGGTGCGCGCCTCGCAGGCCGCCGGTCCGGGCGGCGACGTGTTCGCAGAGCTCAAGAAGACCTTCGAGACCGTGGCAATGGCCAAGGTGTCTGCTTCGGCGATGGAAGCGCAGGAACTGGGACTGATGCGCAAGACCGACAAGATCGTGTTCAACGCATTCGAGTTGCTCTACGTGGCCAAGCAGGAAGCATTGGCGCTGGCCGAAAGCGGTTATCGCCCGCCCCTGCCCGCCCGCCGCATAACCGTCGCTGGCGACGTCGGCATCGCCACCTTCAAGATGATGCTGGTCAACATGCTGGAAGGCCGCTTCATAAGCGAATACGACTACGAGATCGCCGTGCGCATCGCCACCGTCCTGTGCGGTGGCGAAGTGGATCGCGGCTCGGTGGTCGACGAGGAATGGCTGCTGAAACTCGAGCGCCAGCATTTCGTCGAACTGGCCCAGCAGGAAAAGACCCAGGCGCGCATCGGGCACATGCTCAAGACCGGCAAGCCGCTGCGCAACTAAGCCAAGAATCAAGGAACCCAAATGAGCAAGCAGATCCAGGAAGCCTACATCGTCGCCGCCACCCGTACCCCGGTCGGCAAGGCACCCAAAGGCGTATTCCGTAATACCCGTCCCGACGACATGCTGGCGCATGTGCTGAAAGCCGTCGTCGCGCAGGCACCGGGCATCGACGTCAACCGTATCGATGACGCCATCATCGGCTGCGCCATGCCCGAAGGCGAGCAAGGCATGAACGTGGCCCGCATCGGCCTGCTACTGGCCGGCCTGCCCAACACCATCGCCGCGCAGACCATCAACCGCTTCTGCTCCTCGGGCCTGCAGGCCGTAGCACTGGCAGCCGACCAGATCCGCCTGGGCAATGCCGACCTGATGCTGGCCGGCGGCACCGAATCGATGACGATGGTGCCGATGATGGGCAACAAGATCGCCATGGCCCCCAGCGTGTTCAACAACGACCACGTCAACATCGCCTACGGCATGGGCATCACCGCGGAGAAGGTCGCCGAAGAATGGAAGGTGTCGCGCGAGGACCAGGATGCCTTCGCCCTGGCCTCGCACCAGAAAGCCCTCGCGGCGATCGCCGCCGGTGAATTCCGCGACGAGATTTCGCCTTATGAAGTGATGTCGCACATTCCCGACCTGGCCGGCAACACCATCCAGTTGCGCAAGCTGCTGGTTGAAAACGACGAAGGCCCGCGTCCGGATACCACGCTGGAGGGCCTGGCCAAGCTGCGTACCGTGTTCCGCAATCCGCAGTTCGGCGGCACCGTGACCGCAGGCACTTCCTCGCAGATGAGCGATGGTGCCGCAGGCGTGTTGCTGGCTTCGGAACAGGCGATCAAGGATTACGGCCTGACCCCGCTGGCGCGCTTCGTTTCGTTCTCGGTGGCGGGCGTGCGTCCCGAGGTCATGGGCATCGGCCCGATCGCAGCGATCCCGAAGGCGCTGAAGCAGGCCGGACTCTCCCAGGACCAGTTGGACTGGATCGAGTTGAACGAAGCCTTCGCTGCACAGGCGCTGGCGGTGATCCGCACCGTGGGCCTGGACCCGGCGAAGGTCAATCCACTGGGCGGCGCGATCGCCCTGGGCCACCCGCTGGGTGCGACCGGTGCCATCCGTACAGCGACCCTGGTCCACGGCATGCGCCGGCGCCAGCAGAAGTACGGCATGGTGACCATGTGCATCGGTACCGGCATGGGCGCGGCGGGCATATTCGAATCGCTTTGATTACTGCACTTGAAGGCAAACAAAAAGGGCAGCCATAGGCTGCCCTTTTTGTATTTTCAGCATCGGCGCTGAAACACCAGCGCGATTCATTCGATCTCGGTAACGCCCATTTCCTTGAGCGCATTCTGCATCAGCTGCTGCGCGGCATCGCTCAGCTTCTCGTGGTCCAGCGCATAACGGATGGTCGCCTCGATCAGGCCGATATGCGTGCCGCAATCGAAACGGGTGCCACGGAAGCGGTAGGCATGCACGGGATGCTCGGCGAGCAAGGCCGCGATCGCATCGGTCAGCTGGATCTCGCCTCCAGCGCCCGGCGTGGTGCTTTCCAGCAGGTCGAAAACCCGCGGACTCAGGATATAGCGCCCGACCACGGCGAGGTTGCTGGGAGCGACTTCCGGACTGGGCTTTTCGACGATGGCCGAAATCCTGCCCTCGCGCCCGGAGAAAGCTTCGGTGGCCACGATCCCGTAACTGCCGGTCTGCTCGCGCGGCACGTCCTGGACTGCGATCTGGCTGGCCCCCGAGGCTTGCGCCGCATCCGCCATCTGCGCCAATGCTCCTGGCCCCCGATTCCAGATCAGGTCGTCCGGCAGCAGGACCGCGAAGGGCTCATCGCCGATGATCGGCTTGGCGCACAGCACTGCATGGCCGAGGCCCAGGGCCTCGGCCTGGGTCACGAACACGGCGCGTACGTGGCTGGGCAACACATTGCGGACCAGTTCAAGCTGTTCTGTTTTTCCCGCACGTTCGAGCTTCTGTTCAAGCTCGTAGGCCTTGTCGAAATAGTCGGCAACCGCGTGCTTGTAGCGGTTGGTCACGAATATCAGGGTATCGCAACCGGCTTCCACCGCCTCGTCCACCGCGTACTGGATCAGCGGTTTGTCGATGATCGGCAGCATTTCCTTGGGCACCGTCTTGGTGGCCGGCAGGAATCTCGTTCCCAGTCCTGCGACCGGGAATACCGCCTTGCGTATGCGTGGGCTCATCGTGTCCTTCTCGCATCGCGCGCAGGGAATTGCACGATGGTAGCGCCGGTCTCCTCGATCTTGTCGGACGGCGAGAATTCGGGAATGGTGGCGCGCAGAACCCGCGACAGTTCTTCAATGTCGTAGGCATCGACGGCAGACTTCAGCAAGGTAAGCGCCCGGGCGATGATCTCGGCCGAGGCATCGCGCGCGCGCGCCTCCAGGATCTTGGAATGCGACGTGGGCCGGTAGAGTTCATCCGCATGGAACAGGGTTTCATGCAATTTTTCGCCAGGTCTCAGCCCGGTGTAAACGATGGCGATGTCCTTGCCCGGCTGCTTGCCGGCGAGACGGATCATCTGCTCGGCCAGCACCCGGATCGGCACGGGTTCGCCCATGTCCAGGGTGTAGATGGAAGCATGCGCGGCACTGGCGGCCGCTTGCACGATCAGCTGGCAAGCCTCCGGTATGGTCATGAAATAACGCGTCACTTCAGGATCGGTAACGGTCACCGGTCCACCCTGGCGGATCTGTTCGCGGAACAACGGCACCACACTGCCGGCCGAATCCAGCACATTGCCGAAGCGCACGGTGACGAAACGGGTCGATTTGCGATCATCCAGGGTCTGGCAGACCATTTCGGCGAAGCGCTTGGTGGCACCGAGGACATTGACCGGATCCACTGCCTTGTCGGTGGAAATGAACACGAAAGTACCCACCCCCGCCTCGCGGCAGGACCTGGCAACCACTTCGGTCGCCAGTACGTTGTTGCGGACCGCTTCGCGCAGCTGGCGTTCGAGCAACGGAACCTGCTTGTAGGCCGCCGCATGGAATACGGCATCGGGTTCGGCCGCCCTCAACGCATAGGACATCACCGCAGGGTCGCCGCAATTGCCCAGCACCGAGATTATTTCCAGGTCCGGGAATGCCCGTTTCAACTCGGCATGAGCAGTGGTCAACGCCAGCTCATCGACCTCGAGCAACGCGATCTTGCGCGCCCCATGCCTGGCGCATTGCCGGCAGAGTTCGGAACCGATGGAGCCGCCCGCCCCCGTGACCAGCACGGTGCGGCCGCCCAGCCAGCCACGGATCAGTTTCCAGTCGGGGGTGACCGGCTTCCGGCCCAGCAGATCGTCGATGGCGACTTCCTTCAGCTCGCCGGGCAACGAGCGCCCCTCCAGCACGTCGACCAGGCGCGGGACGGTGCGGAACGGCAGGCCGGTGCTTTCGCAGATGGCGACCACCTTCTGCATGGTCGCCGCATCCAGCGAAGGCATGGCGATGACGATCAGTTTCGCCGCTGTTTCCCGGGCCACGGTTACCGCATCGGCCAAGCCCCCGAGCACCGGCACGTCGTGCAGCTTGGTGCCATGCAATTTGGCTGCATCGTCCAGCAGGCCAACCGGCTGGTAGGCGCCACTGCGACGCAGATCCCGCACCAGCGCTTCAGCCGCACGCCCGGCTCCAAGGATCAATACCCTGAGTGCGACCCCATTCTTGAGATCGGAATTCTGGTTGTCCTTCCATGCGCGGAACAGCAACCTGGGCATGCCCAGCAAGCCCACGAGCACGAAGGGATAGAGCACCAGTACCGCTCGCGGCACCGTGCCCAGCCGGTTGTACAGCGCCAGGCCCAGGGCCAGCGCCAATAGCCCGAGCAGGGCAGCCTTCAATATGTTCCACAGGTCCGGCACGCTGGCGAAACGCCAGAGGCCGCGATACAGGCCCACCCGCCAGAACACCAGTCCTTGCGCCACCAGCACGATGGCGATCTCGTTCGACCAGAACGGAAACGACGGGGGGTCCGGAAGCATTGCGTAGCGCAGGTGGTGCAGGGCCTCCCAGCAGACCCAGACCATCACCAGGTCATGGGTCACGACAGTCAGTCGTGGCAGCAAGGCGGACATTCGTTCACGCCATGACGTCATCGGCTTGTTTCCTTACTCAAACGAACGTCCCTGCGCAATCGCGCCCAAGCCACGACAAGCATCCCACACCATGCCAAGCAAACCCAATCCAGCAGCGGCTGTGGCCAATGCAAGGCAGACAGCATCAGGGCCACCGCGAACAGACTGGATGCTGCATAAGCCATTGTAACCGGCACATGGCTGCCCAGCCGCCTCGACCAGGATTGATAGGCGTGTTGCACGTGCGGCTCCCACCAGCGTTCCCGGCCCAGCATGCGCATGGCCAATGTGAAGCCCGCGTCTATGAGGAACACGGAAACCGGCAACAGCAGGAAAGGCCATTGGCTCCGATGGCCGATGAAGGCGGCCAGGATCAGCAGGGCCAGCAGGTAACCCAAGGCGCCACTGCCTACATCGCCCAGGAAAACCCTGGCCTTGGGGAAGTTGAAGGGCAGGAAGCCCGCGATCGCCGCGAACAGGCCAGCCCCCAGCCATGCCCATGGCCCCGCTCCCAGCACCAGCGCCAGTCCGGCGGCGGCAATGGCGGCCTGGCTGGAGGCCAAGCCATCGATCCCATCCATGAAATTCCACACATTGACCATCACCATGACCAGGGCGAACGCGAAAATCGCGTCCAGCATGACCGCGGTGGCCTGGTGGATCGCCCAGGCCACCATCGATGCCGCCACCGCCTGGACCAGCAGGCGTGGCCAGGCAGGCAATGCGGCATGGTCGTCGACCCAGCCGATGCCTGCGACCAGGACCAGACCGAGCGCGCAGGACGCCAACGACCCTGCATGTTCAGGCTGCCTGACCGCCAGCCAGGCGACCCCCAACAGCACGGTCGCCACGATGGCGATGCCGCCGCCGCGCGGAGTGGCCATGGCATGGCTTCGCCGTTCTCCGGGCTGGTCCAGCAAATTCCGCCTCACGGCGTAGCGGATCGCCAACCAGGTACCCGCTACCGCCACCGCGAAGTGCAGCAGTAACCAGGACAAAAACACCGGCATCAGACCACCGCGTAATTGAGTAGCGGCTTGACCGTGCCCCACTCCTTGCAACTCGGGCATTGCCAATGGTGCGTGCGGGCGCCGAACCCGCACCGGGTGCAACGGTAGCTGGGAT
>JBOHXX010000118.1:0-9004 GCA_050737675.1 Pseudoxanthomonas sp. | reverse complement strand
CGAGTTCGACGCCATCGACGCAGTCGACGAACAGCGGCCGCAGGTGCTGATCGCCGGCATGGGTCGCTTCGGCCAGATCGTGGCGCGCCTGCTGACGGCGCAGCGCATGCCGTTCGTGGCCCTGGAACACAGCCCGGAGCAGGTCGAGGACATGCGCCGTTTCGGCAACCGCATCTTTTATGGCGATCCGACCCGGCCGGAACTGCTGCGCGCGGCCGGGGCGCAGCACGTCAAGGCCTTCGTGATCGCGATCGACGATACCGAAACCAACATCAAGGCCACGCGGCTGATCCGGCGCATGTATCCGAAGACCCCGATCTTCGCGCGCGCGCGCAATCGCCAGCATGCGTGGCGATTGATGGACCTGGGCGCGCAGGCCTTCCGCGAGACCTTCGGTTCCAGCCTGGAGATGGGCGAGAAAGTGCTCGAGGCGCTGGGCCTGCCGCCGGAAATGGCGGCCGACCATACCCGGCGTTTCCGCGTCCACGACGAGAACCTGCTGCGCGAGCAACACCTGGTCTACGACGACGAGGCGGCGGTGATGCAGACCGCGCGCGATGCGCGTGGCGCGCTGGAGGCGCTGTTCGAGGCCGACGCGAGCGACAGCGATCCGCTGGACGAAGCCAAACCTACGTAGGGTGGACCGAGGCCCAGCCTACCGGGGTTCGCGCAGGAACCGGGCCATCGACGCGCCCGGCACGGCTGGAGCGAATTCCGCGGCGACATCGACGAAGCCGCGCATCACCGCGACCTCGCGCGGGGTGCGGTTCAATGCATCGCGCAGGTCCGGGTCGGCGCCGGTGCGCAGCAGGCGCTGGACCACGCGCAACAGGCCATGCAACGCGGCCAGGTGCAGCGGGCCGAAACCGCGCGGATCCTGCACGTCCAGCGAGACCTCTTCGTCCAGCAGGCGCTCTAGTGCGGCGAGCACCACTTCCTCGTCGCAGGCGGTGCCGGGCTCGGCGCGCGCGCCCAGCAGCAACAGCAACGGAGTCACGGCACCGGCAGCGATCTGTTCCGGTTCGGCGCCAGCGAGCAGCAAGGTGTCGAACAACGCGACCAGGCGCGGCTTGTCACGGGCGATGAAGCCGAACAGCGCGGCGCAATGCAGCGGGCTGAGGCCCTGCGCATCGCTGGCATGTACATTGGCACCGGCGGTGAGCAGGCGCGCGGCGATATCCGGCAGGCCCAGCGCCGCGGCCAGCATCAGCACGGTGACTCCACCCGGCAGGCGGTGTTCGATCTGTGCGCCCGCGGCCAGCAGGTCGTTGACGATGTCGGCCTGGCGCATGCTCACCGCCGCCGACAACGGCGTGGCCCCGGTATTGGCGGCGTGCTGCGGATTGGCCGCACGCCGGAGCAGCAGGTCGACCGTGGCCCGATGGCCGCCACCGGCCGCACGCAGCAACGCGGTGCAACCCTGGGCATCGGGCGAATCCACGGCGAAACCCAGATCGAGCAGGCGGCGCACCGCATCGGCATCGCCGGCCATGGCCGCGGACGGTAGGTCGGCGGCGCGCAGCGTGCGCTTGGGCAAGGGCCAGCCGCGCCAGTCCAGCCAGTCAGCCAGGTCGCGGCGGCCGCTGGCCAGGGCCACGCCCAGCGGCGTCTGTCCGTCGGCAGCACGGGCATGCGGGGATGCGCCCTTGGCGATCAGTTGCTTGAGCACGGCTTCGCGGCCGAGCGCGGTAGCCAGGTGCAGCGCGGACATGCCATGGCCATCGCGCGCTTCACGATCGACGCCGAGATCGAGCAGGCGATCGAGCAGGCGCGTCCAGCCCAGCCGCACCGCCAGCGACAGTGGCGGATCGTCGACGCGGGAAACAGCGAATGGATCGGCACCGCGTTCCAGCAATTCCAGGGCGAAGGCCTCCGCGCTGGCGTTCGATTGCGCGTTCGATTGATTGCCGCCGCCATGCAGGCTGGCGGAGAGGAAACGGGTCAGGCCGCCGGCACCCGCTGGCGAAACCCCGTGCTGCAGCAGGACGCGCAGCACCGGCATGGCTTCCGGGCCGCGCGACAGCAGGGCGAACAAGGGCACGTCGCTGACGCCGTCGGGTACTTCCGTATCGGCGCCCTGCCGCAACAACCATTCGATCCGCGCGGGCGAAGCGACGATATCGGGATCATGCAGCAGGCTGCCGAGTTCCTGCGCCGAGCAGAGTTTCACCAACGCTTGCAGGCCATCGTGGCGGTCGGCATGGAGGCCGTCGCGGACCAGGCCCAGCGGCGCGCGATCAGGTGGCGACTGGTCTTCCTCATTCTCCGACACCGCCGCAGGCAACGCGTAGGTCGGATCCAGCGCGGAAACAATCGCCCAGCGACCGGCTTCGGCGGCCAGGTCAACGGCGCGACGGGCTTGCTGGTCGGCGCGCGCTGGATCAACGCCCAACTCCAGCAGTCGCCGCACCAGCGGCACCGGCACCGATTCGCCGGTGCAAGCCAGCATCAGCGCATTGCGTGCTTCATGGTCTTCGTCGCCGGCGTGGGCACCCGCAACGGCCAGCGCTTCCAGCGCGGCGACCTGGCCGCCACGCGCTGCCGCCAGCCACGGCGTGCGCCCCGCGTCGTCGCGGCCATGCACATCGGCGCCGGCCGCCAGCAGCACGGCGATGATCTCGACATGACCGGCGTAAGCAGCCTCGTGCAGGGCGCTGCGCCCCAGGCTATCGCGGGTGTCGACCTTGGCCTTGTGCTTGAGCAGCAGCTGCACGCCGACCGGATCGTCTTCCTCGGTCGCCGCCGCCGCCAGCAACACCGGCTGGCCGCCTTGCGGCTCGGCCCTGGCGCCACGTTCCAGCAGGAACTTGGCCAGCCGCCAGTTGCCGGCGACGCAGGCCACGCCCAGCGGGGTGATGCCTTCGGCGTTGAGCGCATCGGTCTCGGCCGCGGCGTCGCGCAACAGTGCGGCCACGCCCGGATCGGAACTGCGCGCGGCATGGTGCAAAGGCGTGTTGCCTTCGTTGTCGGCGGTGCGCGGATCGGCGCCGTTGGCCAGCAGCGTGGTCACCGCGTCGGGGCGGCCGTGCCAGCTGTCGCGGGTGGCGGCGAGCAGCGGGGTCATGCCTGCCTGCGACTGGTTGAGGTCGATGCCCTGCGCGATCAACGCGCGCAGCAGGCGCAGGTCCGGCAGTACCGCAGCCAGGGTGGCCAGGCTGCGCTGGTCGCGCGGATCGGTGGGAACGGCGCGCGGATCGGCACCGGCGTCCAGCAGTTCGAGCGCGCGTTCGACGCGGCCGGCACGGGCGGCGGCGAACAGGGCGGCATCGAGATTGTCATCCGCGGCCGGCGTCGCCTGTTCCGCGAAGTGGTTTTCGGCCGGCGTTGTCGGGGCCATGATCACCACCGGCAAGGCCCGGGCCACCGAACTGCGCTGCAAGACCCAGTGCAGGACCGGCAGCAGCAAGGCGTAGGCCACACCAGCCCCGGCATGCAGGTTGTCGGCGACGATGCCCGGCCAGGCCAGCGCGCCACCCGCACCGATCGCCAGCGCCACCAGCGCGGCCACGCCCAGGCCGTGCCAGGCGTGGATATCGCGCTCCGGCAGACCCTGCCAATGCGCGGCCAGGGTGCCGCCTTCGCGCTCCAGCCCCTGCCACAGGGGCCAGGTCCGCCACAGCCCGATCAGCATCGCGCCGACCATTGCGCTCAGACCCAACGCCGCCGGCAGGCTGCCACTCTGGCGCAGCGACACCAGCGGCCAGGCCAGGAGCAGGGCGGAGGCGGCGAAGCCCAGCGCCCACAACGCCAGCAAGGCCCCGGCTTCGCCGCGCAGGACCGTGCCCGAAGCGCGCAAGCGGGTGCCGCGCCACCAGGAAACCGCCAGCGCCAGCAACGGTTGCGCCAGCAGCGCGCCGATCAGGGCGACGATTCCGCCGAACACGGTCGCTGCGGCCAGGGCGACGCCCAGCGCCAGCGCGATCCAGTGCGAATGCCTGGCCAACGACGCCGGCCTAGCCATCATCGCGTCCGGCGTCGGCGTCCTGCAGCTTGAAGATCCGCGGCGGGAACTGCAGGTGGAACCCGTTCGCGGCCAGGTTCTGCCGCACCACCTCGGGGTTCTCGCGCGCCAGCTTGCGTTCCGGGGTCAGCGCCACTTCCAGCACGAACACCAGCTCGCCCAGCTGCGCACGCAGGGGTTCGGGGATCTTTTCGAAATCGTCGCGTGCGGCAAGGTAGACGAAGGTATCGGACTTGCGCTGGCTCTTGTAAACGAAGGCTTGCATCCGCGCGTGACGCATCCTGCAGGGGGTGGTGCGGATTGTGGCCGAAACGCGGGCATAGCGAAACCCGCGCGGCGATCCATCGACGATGCGTTCACGTGTTGCCAGCAGTGCGTTTCCACGGTGTTTTGCGCTGCCGGAAGCGATGGCCTGCGCATGGCGCTCACATCGCTGAACCCTGTTTGCCGCAGTCAGCAATGTCACTGCCATGCGAATCTGGCCCGATCCGGCATGGCTATACTTCGGCCACATTATTGTTGGAACAACGCGTGCCCGCACCACCGCCACCCATGCCCGCACTGGCGATACGCGCCTATACCGCCACCACCGCGCTGGGCCGCGGCCGCGATGCCCAGGCCGATGCATTGCACGATCGACGCAGCGGACTGCGCCGCAACGACTTCGGCGGCGACGGGCGCCTGGAATGCTGGATCGGCCGCGTCGACGGACTGGAACAGTCGCCGCTGCCCGCGGCTTTGGCCGTTTGGGAGTGCCGCAACAACCGCCTGGCCTGGCTGGCCCTGCAGCAGGACGGCCTGATGGCGGCGATCGCCGCCGTCGTCGCACGCCATGGCGCCGGGCGCGTGGCGGTGGTGATGGGGACTTCGACCTCCAGCATCGGCGCCACCGAGGAGGCCTACACGCGCCTGTCGGGCGAAAACGGCGAGCGCCGTTTTCCGCCGGACCTGGATCGCCCGATCATCCACACCCCGCATTCGCTCGGCGATTTCGTCCGCCAGGCCACCGGTCTGCGCGGCCCCTGCGTGACCGTGGCCACGGCCTGCTCTTCCAGCGCCAAGGTGTTCGCCCAGGCCGCGCGATTGATCGAGTCTGGATTGGCCGATGCCGCACTGGTCGGCGGCGTGGACACTTTGTGCGGCAGCGTGCTGTTCGGCTTCAACGCCCTGCAGCTGGTGTCGACGGAGCCGTGCAGGCCGTTCGACGCCCGGCGCAACGGCTTGTCGCTCGGCGAGGCTGGCGGTTTCGCGATGCTGGAACGCCACGACTCCAGCGACCCCGCTCCCCTGCAGCTGCGTGGCTATGGCGAATCCAGCGATGCGCACCACATGTCGGCGCCGCACCCGCAGGGCCTGGGCGCGAAACTGGCCATGAGCGACGCGCTGGCCCGCAGCGGCCTCGAAGCCGGCGAGGTGGGTTACCTCAACCTGCACGGCACGGCCACGCCGGCCAACGATTCGATCGAGGCGCGCGCGGTGGCGGAAGCATTTCCGGATGTGCTGCACGCCAGCTCCACCAAGGGCTGGACCGGGCACACCCTGGGCGCGGCGGGCATCGTCGAATCGGTGATCACGCTATTGGCGCTGGAACGCGGCCTGTTGCCGGGCACGCTCAACAGCACCGTGCCCGATCCGGCCTGCGGCGCGCAGATCCGTTTCGACAATGCGCAACGCGACATCCGTTATGCGATGAACAACTCCTTCGGCTTCGGCGGCAACAACGCCTCCCTGGTCTTCGGCCGCGCATGACCGCGCCCCTGCTTTCGGCCGGCATCGCCGGGATCGGGTTCTGGGCGCACGGGCTGCCTTCATGGCAAGCCGCCTGCGTCTATCTCGCCGGCGGCGACGCCCTGCCTGCCGATGCCCCGTCCCGCCCTGCCCCGCAGCTGCTGGCGCCCAACGAACGTCGGCGCGCGCCGGAAACCGTGGCGGTGGCGCTGGAAGTGGCACTGACCGCCTGTACCGCCGCCGGCCGCGACCCGGCCACGCTGTCCTCGGTGTTCGCCTCCACCCATGGCGACCTCAACATCACCGATTACATGTGCGAAACCCTGGCCAGCGAACCACTCAGCCTCTCGCCCACCCGCTTCCACAATTCGGTGCACAACGCCGCCGCGGGCTACTGGACCATCGGCGCCGGCGCGATGGCCCCGGCCACCGCGATCAGCGCCTACGACGCCAGTTTCGCCCAGGGCCTGCTCGAAGCCCTGGCGCAACTGGCCACCGGCACCGAAGCCGTATTGCTGGTGGCCTACGACGGGCGCGCGAGCGGGCCGGCAGCGCAGGTTTCGCCCAGCCAGGGCCTGCTGGGAGGCGCCTTGTTGCTGGTCCGCGAGGCATTGCCGGGAATGTCGCAATTGCATGTGCGCGTGGAACAGGAATCCGCCCCCCCGGCGGCGTCCGCAGGCCCCCTGTCGCTGCTCCTCGCCGGCAATGCCATGGCGCCGATGCTGCCGCTGTTCGAGGCGCTGGCACGGCGCCACACGCATGTCATGATCGGTGCCGGCAATGGCAGCGCCCTGTGGATCGACATCACCCATGACTGAATCGACATGACTGAATCGAAGCGCCTCGACCGCAACGACGTGGCCGTGCTGGTCCCGGCGTTGAACGAATCGCTGCGGATCCGCGAAGTGGTGCTGGGCGCGCTGGAGCAATGCCCGAACGTGATCGTGGTCGACGACGGGTCCAGCGACGGCACTCCTGCCTGCATCGCCGACCTGCCGGTGACCGTGCTGCGGCACGCGCAACGCAAGGGCAAGGGCGAATCGCTGCGCGCCGGCTTCCGCGAGGCGGCGCGGCGCGGCTACAAGGGCGTGTTGACCATGGATGGCGACGGCCAGCACTCGGCCAGCGACCTGCCGCGGTTGCTGGAAGCGGCCAACCGCCATCCCGGCTGCATCGTCATCGGCGCGCGCCTGCGCAAGCGCGCCGCGCAACCGACCCTTCGCCGCCTGGCCAACGAATTCGGCGACTGGGGCATCGCCTGGGGCACCGGCTACCAGGTCGCCGACAGCCAGAGCGGACAGCGTTTCTATCCGGCCCAGGTGCTCGCGCTGCAGGACGTGCCGGGCGAAGGTTTCGTGTTCGAGGCGCAGATCGTGATTTCCGCGGCGCGCGCCCTGGGCACGCGCTGCGTGTCGGTGCCGATCGAATCGCGCTATCGCGGTGCCGGCAGCGAGGAGCAATTCCGCGCCAGCCATTTCCGGCCGCTGAAGGACCTGTACAGCATCACCAGCCACATCGTGCTGCAGGCCTTGCGTTACGGCGGCCTCCCGGCGGTATACCGCAGCATCCAGGCCAATCCGCCGGTCATCGATGATCCCAGCGGGGAATTCGGCCAACCCATTGCAACCGCACACGCCAGGAAACCCGCATGAACGCAGCCGCCGCCGATGTCGTGATCCTCGGTGGCGGGCTCGCCGGGCTGACTCTCTCCATCCAGCTCAAGCAGCGCGATCCCCGCATCGCGGTGACCGTGCTGGAACGCCGCCAGCACCCGGTCCGGGAGGCGGCCTTCAAGGTCGGGGAGTCGACGGTGGAGATCGGCGCGCATTATTTCGCCGAGGTGCTGGGCTTTCGCGAACACCTGGAAAGCGAACAGATCCGCAAGTTCGGGCTGCGCTACTTCTTCTCCGACCGGCGTCACGATATCGACGAGTGCATCGAGCTGGGTGTCAGCCACCTGCTGCCGACGCCGTCGTGGCAACTGGATCGCGGCCGCTTCGAGAATTTCCTCGGCGAACAGGCGCGCAACCTTGGCGTGGAGTTCCGCGACGACAGCGTGGTCCGCGAGGTCCACCTGGGCAAGGAAGGAGAACGGCACCAGGTCCGTTTCGAACAGGGCGGAGAGGTGCAATCCGTCTCCGCACGCTGGGTGGTCGATGCTTCCGGCCGCGCCGGCCTGCTCAAGCGCAAGCTCGGCCTGGCCCAGGCCAATGCCCATGACGCCAACGCGGTGTGGTGGCGCGTCAACGGCGTGATCGACCCCAACCAATGGTCGGATGCGCCGCAGTGGCTGCAGCGCTTCACCCCGGCCGACCGCTGGCGCTCGACCAACCACATGTGCGGGCCCGGCTACTGGTTCTGGCTGATCCCGCTGGCCTCCGGCTCGCATTCACTGGGCATCGTCTGCGACGCCAGGATGCATCCGCTGGAAACCATGAACACCCATGACAAGGCGATGGCCTGGCTGCGCGAGCACCAGCCGACCGTCGCCGCCTCGATCGACAAGCCCGAACACGTGCTGCAGGACTTCCTGTTCCTGCGCCACTTCTCCTATTCGTGCAAGCAGGTATTCAGCGGCGACCGCTGGGCGCTGACCGGCGAGGCCGGCCTGTTCCTGGATCCGTTCTATTCGCCAGGCAGCGATTTCATCGCCATCAGCAACACCTACATCTGCGACCTGATCGACCGCGACCGCGCCGGGCAATCCATCGCCGCGCATGCGGAGATCTACCAGCAGCTTTATTTTTCGTTCTACGAAAGCACCCTGACCCTCTACCAGGACCAGTACCCGATCTTCGGCGACGCCCAGGTGATGCCGCTGAAGATCGCCTGGGACTACGCTTATTACTGGGCCTTGCTGGCGCCGCTGTTCATCGGCGGGCATCAGACCGACCTCACCCTGCTCAACCGGCTCAAGCCGGCCTTCCTGCACGGAAGCGCCTTGAACCTGGCCATGCAGGCACTGCTGCGCGAATGGGGTGGCCGCAATACCGCGCCGGTGCAAAGGCAGGGCGGGCTGCTCGACCAGTACGCGCTGGACTGGTGCCGGCAGATGAATGGCGCGCTTACCGAAAAGGTCGACGACGACGCTTTCGCCGAGCGCATCACCGCCAACGTCGCGCGCATGCGCTGGCTTGCGGCGGAGGTCCTTCACAATGCGCGCCTCGCGCATCCGAGGATCGGCGACCACGGCCTGGACGGCCTGCTGGCCACCGGCGATGCGGAGCGCAGGCCGTCGCTGACGCCCGCGTGGTACGCGGTCGCGGGCACGCCCTGAAACCGGCAGGCGTGGCTTCTTGTGGGAGGGGCTTCAGC
>JBOHXX010000117.1:0-9020 GCA_050737675.1 Pseudoxanthomonas sp. | reverse complement strand
GATGAAACCGGTGCGCGCGGAACGGCTGGCAGTCGCGCTGGAGCGCGCGCGTACCTTCATCGCCGGGCGCGAGACCCAGGCGCCGGTCGTGCCCGGCAAACATCCGCGCACCCACCTGTGTGCGCGCCTGCGCGGCAGTCTGCGCCTGATCCCGGTGGAAGACGTGCACTACCTGCAGGCCGAGGAAAAATACGTCGTCGTCCATCATGCGCGCGGCGAGGACCTGATCGAGGAGTCGCTGAAGTCGCTGGAAGACGAATTCAACGCGCGCTTCGTCCGCATCCACCGCAACTGCCTGGTGGCGCGGCACGAGATCACCGAACTCAAGCGCAGCAGCGATGGCCGCGTGCATGCCGTGCTCCGCCACGGCAAGGAACCGCTGGAAGTCAGTCGCCGTTGCGTGGCGGGGTTGCGCGATACGGTCAAGAACTTCTGAGCGTGGTTGGTGGTTGGTAGTTGGTGGTTCGTAGTTCGTGGCTGCATGTCCGGCTCGGCACCAACTACCAACTACCAACTACCAACCGCATAATGGCGCATGGATTCGATCCGCATCGCCACCCGCAAGAGCCCGCTAGCCCTCTGGCAGACCGAGCATGTCGCCGCCAGGCTGCGTGAGGCGCATCCGCGACTCGACGTGACACTGGTGCCGATGAGCACGCGTGGCGACGACGTGCTGGACCGCTCGCTGGCCGCGATCGGCGGCAAGGGCCTGTTCCTGAAGGAACTGGAGTTGGCGATGTTGCGTGGCGAGGCGGATTGCGCGGTGCACTCGCTCAAGGACGTGCCGATGGACCTGGATCCGCCGTTCGCGTTGTCGGCGATCCTGGAGCGCGCGGATCCGGCCGATGCCTTCATCTCCAATGCGTACGCCTCGCTGCAGGCATTGCCGCAAGGCGCGCGCGTGGGAACCTCGTCACTGCGCCGCCAGGCGCAACTGCGCGCGTTGCGCCCCGATCTGCAACTGCTGGACCTGCGCGGCAACGTCAACACCCGCCTGGCCAAGCTGGATGCGGGCGAATACGACGCCATCGTCCTGGCCTGTGCCGGCCTGGCGCGGCTCGGCTTCGGTTCGCGCATCCGCCTGCGCCTGGCCGCGCCCGACTGGTTGCCGGCTCCGGCGCAAGGCGCCATCGCGGTGGAGTGCCGTGCCGATGACGGCGCTACGCAGGCGCTGTTCGCGGCGCTCGACCATGCGCCCACGCGGACCTGCGTGGAAGCCGAGCGGGCGATGAACCGCACGTTGCATGGCAGTTGCCACGTGCCGGTCGCGGCGTATGCCGAACTGGATGGCGCGCGGTTGCATCTCGCCGGCCTGGTCGGGTCTGCGAGCGACGGACGCATGGTGCGGGCTTCCGCGGAAGACGCGAGCGATGCCGGCGAAGCCCTGGGACAGCGGCTTGCGGCGGAATTGCTGGCGATGGGCGCTGGCGAGTTTCTCTAGGGAAGCCCTGAGGAATGTGGGAGGGGCGTCAGCCCCGATGCCTTCCCGCTTGCGTTCGTCGGGGCTGACGCCCCTCCCACAAATCAGCGGTGTCGCCTACCTGAAGCGGTACACCACGTTCATCGTGGTCAGGGTGTCGGTCTTCTTCTGTTCGCTGTTGACGTCGCTGTTGTGGCGAGCCTGCAGCCCGGCTTTAAGTGCCAGGTGCGAATTCATCGCCACCGACACACTGAGGTCGTTCTGGGCGAAGGTGTTGGAGGTGCCCGATTCCACCAGCAGGGTGTTCTCCAGTTCGGTGTTCCCGGTCAGGTCGAACTTCAGGCCGATGAAGCCGCGACCGATCAATCCCGATTCGGTACGGTCTTCCACGACATTGTGCGCGCGGCGCAGACCGGGACCGATCTGCAGATCGAGCCGGGTCCGGTCGCCGTCCATGATCCGGGTGCCGTAGCCGACGCTGGCGCTCTGCTGGTAGCTGTAGGTGGCGAAATCGTCGCGCTCGTAGCGCAGCGCCGTGGTGAACTGGCGATGCTCGCCCAGCTTGAGCGCGCTGTTGGCGCCGACCGTGTAGCGGTTGGCGGTGGTGTCGCGTTCGCGGACCGTACCGCCGTTGCCGTCATCTACCTGGTGTTCGGCGCTGGAGCGCAGGCCGAACAGGTCCATGGCATGGATCCAGTCGCCCTGCGTGTACTGCACGTTGAAACGGCCATTGAGGCTTTCGCTGACGCTGTTGCCGCGGGTAGCGGCGAAACCCAGCTCGCCGCCGCCGTCCCAGGGCGATGCTTCCGCTTCCTGGAGATCCGCGTGGCAGTTGTGGGCGGGTTCTTCGGCCAGGGCGGCAGGGGCGAACGGCAGGAAGGTCAGCAGGATGAGGAACAGGGAAGTGCGGGGCATGGGGGCAGGCCTCGGGATTCTGGGAGATGGGGAATACAGCCAAAGGAGCCGTGAAAACGATTACATGGTATCCATAAGCGCTCGTCAGGGATAGCCCAAGTGCTTGTTATCGATCATGTTTATGAAGATTCAGGAGTTGTCTGTTCAGGGTCGGCACAACTCGCGGTCGCGACGCAGTTCCTCTTGCAGCAGTCCCCGTTCCCGCTCCGAGGTCGCGGCCAGCAGGCCCGCGATGTTGGACTGGATGCGCGGGCAGGGCGGACCGGGATCACCGAATGCCCTGGCAATGGCGTCCATCACCCGCTTCGGCGACGGTGGCGGGCGCATGCGGAAGGCGTCCGCGCGATCACCTCCCGGCAGTTGCGCCCGGCGGCTGCGTAACGGCGTGGGCTGGAAGCCGGGCGGAGACTGTTCGCGCGCCCATTGACGGCCCTGTTCCAGCAACTCCGCAGCCGAGACGGCGGAGTTGGACGTGGGCTCGGTGGCCGATGCGGCACTACGAGGAAGAAGGTCGGACTGACTCACCGTTCGTGCGGATAGGGCGCGCGCCGTCGCGACCGGGGCCAAGGGCGCGACTACGGCCGGGGACGGTTGCCGGATGGGTTCCAGGAACACCAGGCGCAAGCGCACCTGTTCGCCCCTGTCCGCTGGCCCGCGACTGAGCGGCTGGACCAGCAGCCACAGCAATCCTGCATGCACGGCGACCACACACAACCACGCCACTGCCTGGGTGGCGCGTTCCTGCCGCTCGTTTGCCTGCATCCGGATCCCCGCTGGTTGCGCGGGAGTCTGCGGATGCCCGGGTTAAATACCGGTTAGAAATTCATTGCGGAATTCATTGCGGCGCATCGATGACGATGCTTGGGTCGTCGAAGCGCGAATAACGCAGGGTCATGGAATAAGGCTTCCCTTGAGCCTCGCCCTGGCTCACCAGTTGCAACGGCAGGCCATCGCCACCGATCCAGAAAGTGAACTCACTGGGCTTGGGTTCGGTGTGCTTGACCAGGTATTTCTTCGCCGGCTGGCCGTCGATGCTATCGCTGCCCAGCGATTCGACGCTCATCCCGGCCTTGTTCTCCTCGATCCTCAGCGGGTCGCGCCACTGGGTCAGCGTGCCCTTGGGCAGCGGCATTTTCATCGAGCGGCCATCGACCTGCATGTGCATGGTGTCGCCGATGATCACCTGCGTTCCCTGCGGCATCTTCATCCGGTAGCGATCGGGGGCGACGAAGTCCATCTCGATGGCCATGCTCTGCGCGCCTTGCATGTCCATGACCGCATGGAAGCTTTTGGCCTTGAGGAACTTGTCCATCGACGCCTTCATCTCGTCCTCGGGGCTGGACAAGGGATTCAGCGCGGCCGCGGCCTTTTCCAATGTTCCCGCCGGCTCGGTTTGCGCCGGTGCGGCGGTGTCGGCAGGCGTCGAGGGCTTGCACGCGGCAAGGACGAGGACCAGGCAGGCAAGCGCGAGCGGGCGGATCGACATGTGAACTCCGGGGCTGGGTGGCGCGATAGCAAGGATCGGGGATGGTTCCCTGCAAGCACAGGCAGCTTGGGTCCGCGCGTTGGGGGTCGCAGCGCATGGGGATGCGTTGCGGGGTCCGGCACCGCACGGGCCCAAGCTGCCGGTGCAGCGGGGTCCACAACCAATCCAACGCCAACTTCGCCACGAAAACGGCCACGGCTCGGCCATAATCGGCGCATGGACAAGATCGAACGCATCACCGCGCTGCACCGCATCCTCAAGGCTGCCCGCTACCCGGTCACGGTCAAGCGCCTGCAGGAGGAACTGGGCTGTTCGCGCGCCACCGCCTACCGCGACCTGGCCTACCTGCGCGACGCGCTGATGGCGCCGATCGAGGGCGACGGCGAAGCCGGCTTCCGTTACGTGGCGGGGGAAAGCGAACGTTTCGAATTGCCCGGGCTGTGGCTGAGCTCGGAAGAACTCTATTCGCTGCTGGCTGCGCAACAACTGCTGATGCGTACCGGCGGCGGCGTGCTTGCCGGGGCGCTGGCGCCGTTGCAGAAGCGCATCGAAGGCCTGCTGGCCGACCACGCCGGCGTCGATCACTGGCCGGTCGAGCGGGTACGGGTGATCCCGCATCGTGGCCGGCGCCTGGACGAAGCCAGTTTCCGCAGCGTCGCCTCGGCGGTGCTGGAGCGCAAGCAGCTGAATTTCGAATACCGCGCGCGTTCCACCGACGAACGCACCCGGCGCACGGTGTCGCCGCAGCGCATCACCCACTATCGCGACAACTGGTACCTGGACGCATGGGACCACGAGCGCAACGGCTTGCGCAGCTTCGCCGTGGACCGGATCAGCAATGCCAAGGCGCTGGACGAACCCGCGCGCGACCTGCCCGACAGCGAACTCAACCAGCACCTGGCCTCCAGCTACGGCATCTTTTCCGGCGAGCCCAAGGGCTGGGCGACCATCGTGTTCAGCGCCAAGACCGCGCGCTGGGTCGCCGACGAGCAGTGGCATTCGAAACAGGAAGGCCGTTTCCTGCCCGATGGCCGCTACGAATTGAAGGTGCCGTACAGCGTCTCGCGCGAATTGCTGATGGACATCCTGCATTACGGCGCCGATGCGGAAATCATCGAACCGCAAGTGCTGCGCGAACAGGCCAAGTCGCTGCTGGAGCTGGCGCTGAGCAACTACGGCCGTTGACCGATCACTGTAGGAGCGCCCATGGGCGCTCCTACAAAAGCGCGGGGTCGCAACCTGTGAGATGAACCGCCGGCACGCTTCGGTTCCACCCTTCCGGAGCTGCCGACATGCCGAAGTTCGTTCCCGCGCCTTCCCGCCACCAGGAATCCGTCGATCCGCGCCTGCTGCATGGCGTGCGCAATGTCGTTGCCGTAGGACTAACGCTGGTGCTACTGCTTCCCGCCGCACGCGGGTACAGCGACTGGCTGGGCTGGATGCCGCTGTGGCTGGTGGGCATGCCGGTGGCGGCGTGGTGGTCGCTGCACCGGTTCCCTCTGCCGTGGCGCAAGGCCTCGGCGCAGGAATCGTCGAAACCCGCGCGTCGTCGTCGTCCAGGCCCGCAGGCGCGTCGTCGTGCGGTCCCCGGGATGCGGCGCCTGCCTCGCGCGGCCTGACCTTCGGCAGGGGAGCGGGGCGTGCGCGTGTGCTAGCGTGAAGAATTAAGTTCGCACACCGGAGTAAACATGCCCAAGCTTGCCCACGCCTGCCAGGCCATCGTGGTTGCCGCAGGTCTCGCCGCCGCTACCGGCAGCACTTTCGCCGAGGAGCCCGCCGCCGTGACCGATGACAAATACGCCTGGCTGGAAGACGTCACCGGCGAGAAGCCGCTGGAGTGGGTCAAGGCGCAGAACGCGAAGGCCGAGGCGGAAATCGCGGCCACGCCCGAATTCAAGCAGCTGGAAGGCCGGATCCTGACCATGCTCGATTCCGACGCCAAGATCCCCGGCGTGGAGAAGATCGGCGCGTATTACTACAACTTCTGGAAGGACAAGAGCCACGAGCGCGGGGTCTGGCGCCGGACCACGCTGGAGGAATACCGCAAGCCGCAGCTGCAATGGGAAACGGTCATCGACCTCGATGCATTGAATGCGGCCGAGGGCCTGCAGGACGACAAGAAGTGGGTCTGGCACGGCGCCGACTGCCGCAAGCCGGATTACGACCGCTGCCTGGTCGCGCTGTCGCGCGGCGGCTCCGATGCCGACGTCACCCGCGAGTTCGACCTGGCCAGCAAGCAATGGGTGAAGGACGGATTCCTGCGTCCCGAAGCCAAGGGCGGGCTGGGCTGGAAGGACGCCGACACGGTCTACGTCTACACCGATTTCGGTCCCGGCAGCATGACTCCTTCCGGCTACCCGCGCATCGTCAAGGAATGGAAGCGCGGCACCCCGATGAGCGCGGCCACCGTGGTCTACGAAGGTGCCGACCAGGACATGTACATCGCGGCGTACCACGACAACACGCCGGGGTTCGAGCGCGATTTCGTCAGCCGCACCATCGCCTTCTACAACGACGAACTGTACCTGCGCGACAGTGATGGCAAGCTGGTCAAGATCGACGTGCCCAATTCCACCAGCAAGGGCGTGGTCCGCGACTGGCTGGCGCTGGAGTTGCGGGAGCCGTGGGAAGTCGAGGGCAGGACCTACAAGGCCGGCTCGCTGCTGGCCGCGAAATTCGACGATTTCATGGCCGGCAAGCGCGACTTCCAGGTCCTGTTCGAGCCGACCGATTCCACTTCGCTGGCCGGCACCACCTGGACGAAGAACCACGTCGTGTTGAACGTGCTGGATGACGTCAAGAACAAGCTGACAGTGCTGACGCCTTCCAGTGAAGGGTGGAAGAAAAGCGCGTTCGACGGTGCGCCCGCACTGGGCACCATCGGCGTCAGCGCGGTCGACAGCGACGACAGCGATGCCGTATGGATGACGGTCACCGATTACCTGACCCCGACTACGCTGATGCTGGCCGAAGCAGGCAAGGCCGGCAGCGTCGAAGTGCTGAAGACCATGCCGGCGTTCTTCGATGGTTCGAAGGACGTGGTGGAACAGCACTTCGCCACTTCCAAGGACGGGACCAAGGTGCCTTACTTCCTGGTGCGTCCGAAAGGCCTGAAGTACGACGGCACTGCGCCGACCCTGTTGTATGGTTATGGCGGCTTCGAGATCTCGCTGACCCCGGGTTATTCCGGCGGCGTCGGCATGGGCTGGCTGGAAAAGGGCGGCGTGTATGCGGTGGCCAACATCCGCGGCGGTGGCGAATACGGCCCGCGCTGGCACCAGGCGGCGCTGAAGCAGAACCGGCACAAGGCCTACGAGGACTTCGCCGCGGTGGCGCAGGACCTGGCCGTGCGCAAGATCACTTCCGCCAAGCATCTCGGCATCCAGGGCGGCAGCAATGGCGGCCTGCTGATGGGCAACATGCTCACCCAGTATCCGGAACTGTTCGGCGCGGTGGTGGTGCAGGTGCCGCTGCTGGACATGAAGCGTTACAGCCACCTGCTGGCCGGCGCCTCGTGGATGGCCGAATACGGCAATCCGGATACGGCCGACTGGGACTTTATCCAGAAGTTCTCGCCTTACCACCTGTTCGACCCGGCCAAGACCTATCCGCCGACGCTGTTCACCACCTCCACTCGCGACGATCGCGTGCATCCCGGCCACGCGCGCAAAATGATGGCCAAGATGCTGGATGCGGGCAAGGACGTGCGCTACTACGAGAACATCGAAGGTGGCCACGGTGGCGCATCGAACAACGCCCAGTCCGCGCACATGAGCGCGCTGGCCTTTACCTTCCTGTGGCAGCAACTGGCCAAGTAAGACGGCCAGCAACAACCTATCGATCCCGGCTATTGCCGGGATCGGTTTTTTGAACGTGCACCAATCCTATTGCTTCACCGCAAAACGGACCTACCTATGAAGCAGACTTCCCTCCTGTTCGCGGCTGCCCTCCTGATGACCACCTCTTCCAGCTCCGCCCTCGCACTCGACGCCACCGCGCCAGACGTGGCCAGGAAACCGCACGAAGTGAAGGCGCCGTTCGGCGCGACCCGCAACGACGATTACTACTGGCTGCGCGACGACGAGCGCAAGGATCCGGAGATGCTGGCCTATCTGGCCGCGGAGAATGCCTACGCCGACGCGGTACTGGCGCCGACCAGGCCGCTGCAGGAAAAGCTCTATGCCGAGATCGTGGCGCGGATCAAGCAGGACGACAGCTCGGTGCCGTATCGCGAGCGCGGCTACTGGTACTACACGCGCTTCGAGACCGGCCAGGACTATCCGATCCATGCGCGCCGCAAGGACACGATGGACGGGCCGGAGGAAGTGCTGCTCGACGTCAATGCGATGGCCAAGGGCCATGATTTCTTCAATGTCGGCGAATGGGCCATCAGCCAGGACAACCGGCTGCTGGCGTGGGCGGAAGATGCGGTTGGCCGGCGCCAGTACGTAGTCCACGTCCGCAACCTTGAAACCGGCGAAACCTACGCCGATACGGTCACCGGCGTGGCCCCGGAACTGGTCTGGGCCGACGACAACAAGACCCTGTTCTACGCCGAGAACGATCCGGAAACCCTGCGCACGGTGCGGATCAAAAAGCATGTGCTCGGCACCCCGGTCGCGGACGACCCGCTGGTCTACGAGGAGAAGGACGAAAGCTTCTTCATGGGCGTCTCGCGTACCGGCGACGACAAGTTCATCTGCATCGACACCGGCAGCCATGTCTCGGGCGAGACCCGCTGCGCGCCGGCCGCGGATCCGGTCACGTTCACCGTACTGGCGCCGCGCCAGCGCGATGTCGAATACAACGTCGACCACATCGGCGACCACTGGGTCATCCGCACCAATGCCGACGGCGCGGAGAACTTCAAGCTGATGACCGCGCCCGATGGCGCGAGCTCGCGGGCCGACTGGAAAGAATGGATCGCGCATCGCGACGACGTGTTCATCGAGCGCTTCGAGCTGTTCGACGGTTTCACCGCGATCAGCGAACGCTCCGACGCGCTGGAGCGCATCCGCCTGGTCAAGGCCGATGGCAGCGAGGAATACGTCAAGTCCGACGAACCCGCGTATTCGATGGGACTGGAGATCAATTCCGAGCACGACACGCCGTGGCTCCGCTACGACTACACGTCGATGACCACGCCGACCACCATCTACGAACTCAACACGCAGACTGGTGAGCGCAGGCTGCTCAAGC
>JBOHXX010000116.1:0-9031 GCA_050737675.1 Pseudoxanthomonas sp. | reverse complement strand
GTGCCGGTGCTGGCGGTGACCATCTGGTCGCCGGAGGCGAGCACGCGCTTGCTCAGCAGCACCGGGACCGGCTTGCCGTCCTGGCCCTTTTCACGCAGGTAGTAGATGCGCGCTTCCGGCGGCACGTTGCCGCTGGCCAGCGCGTCCTGCGCATTGCCGTCGACGACCGAGCGGAATTCGAGGGTCGCGGTGGCGCCGATCAGGCGCTTGGCCGCGGCGGTGTCCTGCACGCCGGGCAGCTGCACCACGACGCGGTCATCGCCCTGGCGCTGGATGATGGGTTCGGCCACGCCGAGTTCGTTGACGCGGTTGCGCAGGGTGGTGATGTTCTGCTCGATCGCGTCGCCGGAGATCTTCGACAGTTCGCCCTGCGGCAAAGTGATCTTGATGCGGTTGCCATCGACCTGGTAGGCCAGTGCCGATGCGGCCACGCCGGCGGCGGCATTGCCGCCCGACAGTGCCACGCGCGCCTTGTCCACGTCCTGGTCCGCCGGCAGCGTGACCACGATGCTGTTATCCGCGCGGCGTTCGACCGACTCGTACTTGACCCGCTTGTCGCGCATGGTCACCCGTGCGTCTTCGGCATAGGCATCGACACGCTTGTCCAGCGCCGCCTTCTGGTCCACCTGCAACACGAAATGCACGCCGCCCTGCAGGTCCAGGCCCTGGACCATGGGTTTGGCGCCGACCTTGCCCATCCAGTCCGGAACCGTGGAAGCCAGGTTCAGGGCAATCGTATAGTCCTCGCCCAGGCCTTCGCGCAACGCGTCGTTGGCCTTGGTCTGCGCATCGAAGCTGGGCATCCGCACCAGCAGGCTGTCCTTCTCCTTGTCCAGCGACTTGGCCGCGACTCCCGCCTTCTTCAGCGTGGCCTCGATGCGCTGGTTCAGCGCCGCGTCGATCGCGAAGCCGCGGTTGGGAGTGACCTGCACCGAGGGATCCGACGGATACAGGTTGGGCAGCGTGTACAACACGCTCAGCGCCACGACCAGCAGGATGGCGATGTATTTCCAGCGCGGGAATTCAAGCATCGGGAAGTTCCAGAGAAAACGTAGCCCGGAGCAAGAGCGCAGTCCGGGAAACAGATGTCGCGGATCCCGGCTCCACCGTCATGCGGCAGGACCGGGGCTGTCGCAGGGATATCAGGCGGACTTCAGCGTGCCCTTGGGCAGTACGTTGCCGACCGCGGCCTTCTGCACGCGCACGCGCACGTTGTCGGCCACTTCCACGGTGATGAAGTTGTCGCCGATGTCGGTCACGGTGCCGGCGATACCGCCGGAGGTGATGACTTCATCGCCCTTGGACAGCTTGTCCAGCATGCCCTTGTGTTCCTTGGCGCGCTTCATCTGTGGGCGGATCATCAGGAAGTACATCACCGCGATCAGCACGATCGGAAACAGGAGGGTCATGCCGCCAAGGCCGCCGGCAGGCGGTGCGCCCGCGGCTTGGGCATGGGCGGCGGGAATCAGGAAGTCGAGCAGGTTCATCAGGTAGTCCGTTAGGGCTGAAAACAGCCGGGAATTATGCCACGGGGGCAGCCAGCCGTCCCCGCAAGCGTGGAAATCAGCCGAAACAGCCAGGAAATGCCCCGATTGCCAGGGAAAGACAGCGGGAATCGGGGAAAGGTTCCGCCGTTGCTCCCTTCTCCCCTTTCAGGAGAGGAGCCCCCCGCGAAGGCGGGAGGCCTGATGTGGGAGCGGCGTGGTGATTCCTCTACTCCCTGGCTGCGTAGAACCCTTTCCTGAACGTCTCGAACCTGCCCTGCTCGATCGCCGCGCGCATGTCCGCCATCAGCTTCTGGTAGTACCAGAGGTTGTGCAGCGTGCCCAGCATCGGCGCCAGCATCTCGTTGCACTTGTCCAGGTGGCGCAGGTAGGACCGCGAGAACCCATTGCGGCAGGCATAACAGCCGCAGCCCGGCTCGATCGGCTCCAGGTCCTGCTCGTATTTCGAGTTGCGGATGCGCACGGTGCCGGTGGAAGTGAAGTAATGGCCGTTGCGCGCGTTGCGCGTGGGCATCACGCAATCGAACATATCGACCCCGCGCGCCACCGCCTCGACCAGGTCTTCGGGTCGGCCCACGCCCATCAGGTAACGCGGCCGGTCCTGCGGCAGTTGCGGGCAGGTGTGTTCGAGCATCGCGTTGCGCTCGTCCTCGGTCTCGCCCACCGCCAGGCCGCCGATTGCATAGCCGTCGAAGCCGATCCCCTTGAGGCCGTCCGCCGAACGCGTGCGCAGGTCGTGGTGCACCCCACCCTGGACGATGCCGAACAACGCCGCATCGTTTCCTTCATGCGCGCGCTTCGAGCGTTCGGCCCAGCGCAGCGACAGCTCCATGGAACGCTCGATCACGCGCGGGTCCACTGGCTTGCCGTCGACGTTCACTGGCGGGCACTCGTCGAAGATCATCACGATGTCCGAATCCAGCACCTTCTGGATGCGCATGCTTTCCTCGGGGCCGAGGAACACCTTGCTGCCATCCACCGGCGAATTGAAGGTCACGCCCTGTTCGGTGATCTTGCGCCTGTGGGCCAGCGAGAACACCTGGAAGCCGCCCGAATCGGTGAGGATGGGTTTGTCCCAGCGTGCGAAACCGTGCAGGCCGCCGTGTTTCGCGATGACTTCCAGGCCCGGGCGCAGGTAAAGATGGAAGGTGTTGCCGAGGATGATCTCGGCGCCGAGCTCCTTGATGTGCTCGGGCAAAATTCCTTTCACCGATCCGTAGGTTCCCACCGGCATGAACGCCGGTGTCTCGACCGTGCCGCGCGGGAAGGTGAGGCGGCCGCGGCGTGGGAGGCCGTCGGTTTTCAACAGCTCGAAGGACATGCGGCTCATGCCTGGATCTCCGGGAACAACAACATCGCATCCCCATAGGAAAAGAACCGGTACTTCTCCCGCACCGCGTGCGCATACGCGGCGAATATCCGCGACTTGCCGGCGAACGCCGACACCAGCATCAGCAGCGTGCTCTCCGGCAGGTGGAAATTGGTCAGCAATGCATCCACGC
Organism: Pseudoxanthomonas sp.; assembly: GCA_050737675.1. Lineage (GTDB taxonomy): Bacteria > Pseudomonadota > Gammaproteobacteria > Xanthomonadales > Xanthomonadaceae > Pseudoxanthomonas_A. Next base: position 6,024 of record JBOHXX010000116.1, on the reverse strand, counting down.
TGCGAATTCGATAACCGGGGAAGATGAAGATCTGCGTTTCCCCGGCGAACGGCTGCAACTCGCCTTCGTGCGAGGCTGATTCCAGCGCGCGCACCACCGTCGTGCCGACCGCGATCACCCGACCGCCGCGTGCGCGGGTTGCCCGGACCTGTTCGACCAGCGCGGCGCCCACGTTCAGCCACTCGCTGTGCATGTGGTGTTCGCGCACATCGTCCACGCGCACCGGCTGGAAGGTGCCCGCGCCCACGTGCAGGGTGACGTGGCCAAATTCCACGCCCTGCTCGCGCAAAGTCGCCAGCAACGCGTCGTCGAAATGCAGGCCGGCGGTCGGCGCCGCCACTGCGCCGAGTTCGCGCGCGAACACGGTCTGGTAACGCTCGTCGTCGTCGATGCCGGGGTCGCGATGGATGTAAGGCGGAAGCGGCAGGCGTCCGGCCTTCAGCAGCCAGCTTTCCAATGCGTCGCCTACTTCGAAATGCAACCGGTAGAACTCTCCGTCGCGGCCCAGCACTTCGGCTTCGCCGCCGGCGTCCAGTGCGATGCGGCTTCCGGGCTTCGGCGACTTGCTGGCGCCGATCTGCACGCGCGCGGCGTTGTCGGGCAGCAAACGCTCGATCAGGATCTCGACCCGGCCACCGGTGTCCTTCTGCCCGAAGATCCGCGCCGGGATCACCCGCGTGTCGTTGAACACCAGCAAGTCGCCCGGCTGCAGCCATTGCGGCAAGTCGCGCACCTGCTGGTCCACGAAAGCCGCATCACCCGGCTGCACCACCAGCAACCGGCTGGCGGAACGCTCGGGCAGCGGCGCCTGTGCGATCAGCGCTTCGGGAAGTTCGTAGTTGAAATCGGATTTCTTCATCGTACGGAGCTTGTCGGCCGCGCATTGTAGCCGCTCGCGTTCGATACCTCGCCGCTCAGACCACCTTCTCCAGCAGTTGCGGGAAGACCTTGCCAACCTTGCCTAGCAGGTAGTCGCCGTAGGTTCCGTCGAAGGGCGCCAGTACGCTGGCGCCGTCCCAGCGGTGCGAACGATCCGCAGCCACTTGGGTCGCATCGATATGGGCATGTTGCGGCAACGACGTCACCCGGGCGGAGAAATCCGGGTCGAAGAACAGCGGAAACGAAAAGCGCTCGCGCCCGCCGACATTGAGCACGCGGTGCGGCGTGGAACGATACAGGCCCCCGGTCAGGCGATCGAGCATGTCGCCGATGTTGCACACCAGGGTGCCCGGGATGGGTGGCGCATCGAGCCAGCCTTCGGACGTGCGCACCTGCAGTCCAGGCACCTCGTCCTGCAGCAACAGGGTCAACAAGCCGTAGTCGGTATGCTCACCCACTCCCCATTCGCGCTGGCCGGCCGCTTGCGGCGGATAGCGGAACACACGGAACAGCACGGTGGGATCGGCCGTGTAATGACGCTGGAACCACTCCTCCTCCAGGCCCAGGCTCAATGCCATCCCGGCGAGCACCGCGTGGGCGGTGCGGATGGCCGCAGCCATGTAGTCCAGCACGGCATCGCGCAGTTCCGGCGGATATTCAGGCCACAGGTTGGCACCATGCAGCGGCCAGCCGGCGCGTACCCGCGGATCGTCCGCCGGAAGCTCGGCTCCCAGGTACAGGCCCTCCTTCAGATCGGGGCACCCGCTGGTCAATTCGCCGCCCACCGGGAAATAGCCCCGCCAGGCCCGGCCGCCATGCAGCATCCGGATCCGCATCTTCTCTTCGGCCGACAGGGCGAAGAAGGCGCGGCTCGCTTCCCGCAGCGCGGCCTGTAGCCCCTCGTCTATGCCATGGCCCTCGATGTAGAAGAACCCATGCGTGCGGCAGGCTTCACCGATTGCGTCGGCCACGCGTTGGCGAACGGACGGATCCGCTAGCAACAGTGGAGCGACATCGATGACAGGAAGCGGGCGTGGCGACATGCGCGAAATTCCCGGCCTCAACGCTCGAACTTGGTGGAAAGAATGATCGAGGTAGCGGTCCGCTCGACGCCCTCGATGGCGCCGATGCGGTCGGTCAGCACGTCCATGTCATTGACCGTCGACACGGCACCGACCGCGATCAGGTCGTAGGAGCCGCTGACCGAATGCAGGGCCCGCAGTTCCGGCATGGCACGCAAGGCAGCGGCCACGGACACCGCCTGCTTGGGGTGCACGGTGATCATGATGTGCGCGCGGATCTGGCCGCGCTCGTATTCGTCGTCGATCCGCACCGTATAGCCGCTGATGACCCCCTCCCGCTCGAGCCGCTCGATCCGGCTTTGCACCGTGGTCCGCGACAGGTCCAGGCGGCGCGCTATCTGCGCGGTAGAGGCACGCGCGTTCTCGCGCAGCAGGGACAAAAGCAGTTCGTCGGAGGTATTGAGCTTCATTTCACACAGGTAGTTTCGTCGATTCGACGAAAATTAGGCTAAATCCGCACGAATCACAACTGTTAAACGACGAAATAATCGAGATAATAGAAGATTGTCGTTTGTCTGCGGGAGGAAAACCCATGAACCTAATCGAAAAACTCGCGCCTCTGCGCGCCCATGCCGGCAAGCGCATGACTGTCGGCCTGGACGACGCCACCTTGCTGCGCCTGGCCAAATCGCACCCCGACCTGGAGGCCGCGATCACCGCCGCCGCCGCCGAACACGAAGGCCTGCGCGATGAATTCGCCGACCTGTTCGCCCTGGACGAAGACGCGCAACTGCGCGCCGTGCAGGGTGGCTACGTCAATTTCTACGCCGAGGACGCGGTCAACCCGTACGTCGCCCTGACCGCGCGCGGGCCGTGGGTGGTGACCATCAACGGCGCGGTGCTGTACGACGCCGGCGGCTACGGCATGATCGGCTTCGGCCACACGCCGGCGGCGGTGCTGGAAGCGATGTCCAAGCCGCAGGCCATGGCCAACATCATGACCCCGAGCCTGTCGCAACTGCGCCTGGACCGTGCCCTGCGCAAGGAGATCGGCCACAGCCGTGGCGGCTGCCCGTTCGCCAAGTTCCTGTGCCTGAATTCCGGTTCCGAATCGGTCGGCTTGGCCGCGCGCATCGCCGACATCAACACCAAGCTGCAGACCGACCCGGGTGCCAAGTACGCCGGGTGCACGGTCAAGCGCGTGGTGGTGAAGGGCAGCTTCCACGGCCGCACCGAGCGCCCCGCGCTGTATTCGGATTCCTCGCGCAAGGCCTACCAGCAATACCTGGCCAGCTATCGTAACGAGGATTCGGTGATCGCCATCGATCCCTACGACGGCGAAGCCTTGAAGCGCGTGTTCGCCGACGCCGACAACAAGGGTTGGTTCGTCGAGGCAGTATTCCTGGAGCCGGTGATGGGCGAAGGCGATCCCGGTCGCTCATTGCCGCCCGAGTTCTACGCGATCGCACGCGAACTCACCCGCAGCCACGGCAGCCTGTTGCTGGTCGATTCGATCCAGGCGGGCCTGCGCGCCCACGGCGTGCTGTCGATCGTCGACTACCCAGGCTTCGAAGGCCTGGATGCACCGGACATGGAAACCTATTCCAAGGCCTTGAACGCCGCGCAATACCCGTTGTCGGTGCTGGCCGTGAACGAGCGCGCCGCCGGCCTGTACCGCAAGGGCGTGTACGGCAACACCATGACCAGCAACCCGCGCGCGCTGGACGTGGCCTGCACGGTACTGAACCTGCTGACCCCGCAGGTGCGCGAGAACATCCGCAAGCGCGGCGCGGAAGCGATGGAGAAGCTGGAGAAACTGAAGTCCGAACTCGGCGGCCTGATCACCAAGGTCCAGGGCACCGGCCTGCTGTTCTCGTGCGAACTCGCCCCGCAGTTCAAGTGCTACGGCGCCGGCTCCACCGAGGAATGGCTGCGCGAACGCGGCCTCAACGTGATCCACGGCGGCGCCAACTCGCTGCGCTTCACCCCGCACTTCGCCATGGATTCGGAAGAGCTGGACCTGCTGGTCGCACTGGTGGGACAGGCCCTGCGCGAAGGCCCGCGCGCGCAGCAGGCCGCTGCGGCCTGACCCAGCCTCCAAGAAAGGAAAAAAAGCGGCCTACGGGCCGCTTTTTTCATGCCCCCGATTGATTCCCGGATTATTCGTCCGAAGCTTTCTTCTGCCAGAAGCGCTCGAGCGACGTCTTGATCAGCGCACGCGCCTCCTGCGCATTGCCGAATCCATCCAACTGGACAGGATTACGGCCTTTCGGAAGGTCCTTGTACACACGGAAGAACGCCTCGATGCGATCACGCTCGATCTGTGGAAGATCGGACAGCTCGCGGATGTTGGTGTAGGTCGGATCGATCCTGTCGGTCGGAACGCCTATGACCTTCTCGTCGTGCTTGCCGTCATCGATCATCTTCAGATAGCCGATCGGACGGAATTTGATCAGTACGCCCGGGTGCAGCGGTTCGCGCGTCAGCACCAGCGCATCCAGTGGATCGCCATCGCCGGCCAGGGTGCGTGGCATCGAACCGTAATTGGCCGGGTAAGCCACCGGCATCGACTGGAAGCGATCGACGAAGACCAGGCCGTCTTCGTTGATCTCGTACTTGGTCATGTGTCACTGAAGTGACCGCACGGCCGGTCGCGCGAACCGGCAATCAAACTGCAATCCCATTGCATCAATACCGCCCAGCGTCATATGTCCGCCACAACGCTCCCGTAGAACGTGTGCATTGATATTCCACGGGGAAGTGTTGCAATGAAGAAGAAAATACTGGCGACCAGCTTGTCGCAGGCATTGGCCTGCCTGATGCTTGGATCACTGCCGGCCATGGCACTGGCCCAGGCCGAAGTGCAGGCTCCCGACGGTGCCGGCGACGCCAAGCAGCTGGAAACCGTCGTGGTGCAAGGCGAGATCGCCTACCGCAACCGCACCGAGGACACCGCACCGACACTGTCCTACGACCTGGAATACTTCCAGCGCTTCGAGCCGAACACCGTGGGCGACATGCTCAAGCGCCTGCCCGGCGTGGCCTTCGTCGGCTCCGACATCATGGAATTCGATGGCGCGATGATGCGCGGCATGGCTGCCGGCTATACCCAGGTACTGATCAACGGCAAGAGCGTGCCGGGCGCCGGCGACGATCGCTCGTTCTGGGTCGACCGCATCCCGGCGGAAATGGTCGACCACGTCGAGATCCTGCGCAGCAACAGCGCCAACCGCAGCGGCGATGCGATCGCCGGCGCGATCAATATCGTGCTGCGCGATGCCTACAAGTTCGACGGCAGCTACCTGCGCGTCGGCGTGAACCGCTGGGACGACGGCGAGGTGAATCCGACCTTCGGCGCCGTGACCAGCGGCGAGGCCCTGGGCGGCCGCATCCTAGCCGGTATCAACATCCAGGACCGCTATCGCGGCAAGATCAAGCGTTCCGACCGCTACACCGACCCGTCGATGGAAGAACTGGTCAGTTGGGAAGACCAGGCCGAAGTGAAGGATGGTCGCGACTATTCGGCCAACGTCTCCTATACCGCCGAGGTCGGCGAAACCGGACGCCTCAGCATCGATGGCTTCTACGTCAAGACCGACCGCGATGTCACCGAGGTTTCGCATGAAGTGGAATACGACGACGGGGATGTGATCGAATCCAACGTGCCTGGCCTGAATCCGATCAAGCAGAAGAACTGGGGTGTCGGCGCCGAATACAGGTTCGACATGGCCGGCGGCACCACCGAGTTCGACCTTGACTATGCAAAGTTCGAGGACGACAGCGCCGAGAGCGAGGAAAAGCACGAATACGTTAACGGCGAATGGGATGCATCCGAAGCCGAAGCCTCGGCGGTGGATGCCAAGGACACCGAAACCAGCTTCAAGATCGCGCACAAGCGGCCAGTTGGCGCTACGGAGCTCGAGTTCGGCGTGGACTACCGCAAGAAGAAACGCGACATCACCTACACCAACTCCGCGTGGGAAGCCGAGGAAGAAGGCGACGCCGTGATCTATGAACCGGATGGCAGCATCGGCTCGCTGATCGAGGAAACCCGGATCGATCCCTACGTCATGTTCTCCGGCAAGGGCGAGCGGTTCTCGTGGGAAGCCGGTCTGCGCTATGA
>JBOHXX010000115.1:0-9047 GCA_050737675.1 Pseudoxanthomonas sp. | reverse complement strand
GAGCGGGTTCTTCCTTTTTTCCATCCAGGCCGAACCAGCTGCGCCAGCCACCGCCTTCGGCTTCCCCTTCGCCTGTTTCCTCGGGCACCGGTTCGATCACGCAGGTGGCATAGGCCGGTGCGAAACCGGACACGAACGGCAGCTGCCGCGCGCCAGGGCAACCGGCATCGGTGGCATTGGCACCGGCGACCCATTGCCAGTCCAGGCCATTGCCGGCCACTTTCAACGGTGCGCTGGGCAGGCGCGTGAAGATCCCGGACCACACCCGCATCGCGCCGGTGGCGCCATACAAACCGGTCTGTTCGTTCTGGTCGTTGCCCATCCACACCACCGCGAGATGATCGCCGGTGTAGCCGGCGTACCAGCTGTCGCGACCATCGTTGCTGGTGCCGGTCTTGCCCGCCGATTGCAGGCGGCCAAGGCCGTCGCCGAGCAACTGGCGCCCGGTGCCGTTGCTGACCACCTGTTGCAGGCCGATGCTGACCAGGTGCGCGGCGATGGAATCGCCTTCCTGGGCCGGCGCCGGGGTCTTGTCGTAGCGCTTGAGTAGTTTTCCGTCGGGGCCGAGCACGCCGCGCACCGCGTGCAGCGGCTGGATCTCGCCGCCCGAAGCGAGGAACTGGTACAGCTGGGCCATCGCATACGGACTCTGATCGGTGGCGCCCAGGATCAGCGAGGGGTTGGAATCGGCCTTGATCCCGGCCAGCACGTGGACCAGGTTGGACAGGCGTTGCGGATCGACCTTCATGCCGACGCGCACGGTGGCCTGGTTGTAGGAATGGGCCAGCGCATCGACCAGCCGCACCGTGCCATGGCTGCGGTTGTCGGAATTGCCCGGCGTCCAGCGCCTGCCCTTGCCCAGTTGCACGGTGACCGGGGAATCGTCGACGTAACTGGCCAGCGAATAGTTGTCCGGCTGGGCCAGTGCCAGCAGGTAGACGAACGGCTTGAGCAACGAGCCGACCGGACGCTGCGCTTCCACCGCGCGGTTGAAGCCGGGCTGGGAGACGTTACGGCTGCCGACCACGGCCAGCACGTCGCCGTCGTGCACGTCGGTCAGCACCAGCCCGGCCTGCAACGGCGGGCGCTTCTTGTTTTCCACCGATTTCAGCGTGCGCGCGACCGCGCCTTCGGCATAGGCCTGGGCCGAGGGTGACATGCCGGTGAGCACGCTCAGGCCGGCGCCCTGCAGCGCGCTTTCCGGGTAGTCGCGGGCGAGCTGGCGGCGCACCAGGTCGACGTAGGCGGGGAAGCGGTTGGCCGCGGCCATGCCCGGGGTGCTGGTGACGCCGAGCGGCGCGGCGTGTGCGCGCTTCCACTCGGGCTGCTTGATCAGCCCGGTTTCCAGCAGCTTGTCCAGCACCAGGTTGCGGCGATCCAGCGCGCGTTCGGGATTGCGGCGCGGGTCGTAGTAGGACGGTCCCTTGACGATGCCGATCAGCAGGGCGATCTGTTCGGTGGTCAGCGAATCCAGTTCGCGCCCGAACCAGAATTCGGAGGCCGCGGCGACGCCGTGGATGGCCTGGCTGCCGCGCTGGCCCATGTACACCTGGTTCAAGTACGCCTCGAGGATGGTGCGCTTGTCGTAGCGTGCCTCGAGGATCAGGGCGAAGAGTATTTCGTTGAACTTGCGCGTGACCGTCTGTTCCTGGCCGATGCCGAGCAGGCCGCTGCGGGCGAGCTGCTGGGTCAGGGTGCTGGCGCCCTGCCGGGTCTCGCCACCCGAGCGCACGGTCACCCAGATCGCACGCAGGATGCCGCTGAAGTCGATGCCGTGGTGGCTGCTGAAATCGCGGTCTTCCACCGCCTGCAGGCCGGTGACCAGCAGTTCCGGCACCTCTTCCATGCGCACCAGCCGGCGTTCTTCCTGTTTCTGCCCGTACAGGGTGGCGATGCGCGCCGGATCCAGCCGCGCCGACTTGAGGGCCTGCTTGCGGCCGAGGTCGCGGACGCTGGCCACGCGCCCGCCCGATAGCGATACCTGCAGCCTGCGCGCCGGCACCTTGCCTTCCACGTCGGTAAAGCCGCGGCTGGAAATGGTGAAACGGCCGCCATCGCGCGCGTAGGTGCCGAGGCGTTCGCCACTGCCGTCATCGCGATAGGAAGCGGCGTCGAGCTCGGTCTTCAGGGTCTGCGCATCCATCGCCACGCCGGGCGCCAGTTGCAGCGGACGCGCATAGACGCGGGTCGGGATCTGCCACTGCAGGGCGCCAAAACGCTGGCTGACCTGGTGGTTCAGGTACAGGGTGTAGGGAATCAGGAAACCCAGTCCCAGTCCCAGCGCCGCCAGTGTCCAGGTGACCAGCCGCTGGCGCCAGGGATGCGCGTCGTGGTGATCGTCGGTGTCTTCGTCTTGGTCGTCGTAGTCGTAGCGCGGCACGGGAATGCGACAATGGGAATTCCGACGAGTCTAGCGCAGCCCGCCACGCTGCGGCCGGCGGACTTCCCCCTTGCTCAGCTGGAGTTGCACCGGAATGTCGATTTCCCTGGCCGATGTGCGCTTCAGATGGCAACGCGCGCTGGGGTTGATCCGCCGTGGCGCGGCCAGCCTGCGCGTGCGTGGCTGGCGAGCGACCTGGCAGCGGGTGAAGCGCCAGTTCCAGCGGGTGCCGCAAACGCAACGAGCGCAGCTCTATCACCCCGCCGAGGGGCCATTCGTCCCGTTCGCGGTCGTGGACAGCGCGGCGCCACGCGCCAGCATCATCATTCCGGTCTACAACCAGGCGGCACATACGCTCGCCTGCTTGCGCGCGCTGGCCGAGCATCCGCCATCGGCTACCTGCGAAATCCTGGTCATCGATGACGGCTCCAGCGACCAGACCCATGAATGGATGACCCAGGTGGCGGGATTGCACTACCACCGCCGCACGCAAAATGGCGGCTTCATCGCCGCCTGCAACGATGGCGCCGCGCGCGCGCGCGGCGAAGTGCTGGTGTTCCTCAACAACGACACCGTGCCGCAACCGGGGTGGCTCGATGCGCTGCTGGATACGTTCCGCACGCACCCCGATGCCGGCCTCGTCGGCGCCCAACTGCTGTATCCGGACGGACGCCTGCAAGAGGCAGGCGGCGTGGTCCGCAACGATGGTCGCGCCGACAACATCGGTCGTTTCCAGTCGCCGTTGCATCCGGTGTTTTCCTATCTCCGCCAAGTGGACTACTGCTCCGGCGCCGCGATCGCGGTGCCCTCCGTCATGTTCACCGAAGCGGGCGGTTTCGACACCCACTTCTCGCCGGCGTATTACGAAGACACCGACCTTGGCCTGCGGCTGCGCGCACTGGGATACGACGTGCTGTACCAGCCCGGATCGAAGGTGGTGCACCTGGAAGGCGTGACCGCCGGCACCGATCCGGAGGCCGGCATCAAGGCCTATCAGGTCCGCAACCGCGAGAAGTTCGAAGCGCGTTGGCGCGATGCGCTGGCCCGGCACCCCGACCACGAAACCCCGATCGCGGAACTGACCCGCCGGCATTACCGTCGCCAGATCCTGGTCATCGATGCGCTGACCCCGCGGCCCGACCATGACTCCGGATCGTTGCGCATGTTCAACCTGGTGCGCCTGTTGCGCGAAGAAGGCGCGCACGTCGTATTCATGCCGGCCAATCGCCAGCACGACGGCGCCTACACCCAATCACTGCAGCAGCTGGGTGTGGAGGTCTGGTATGCGCCGTTCGCGGCGCGCGCGCCGTCGTGGATGCGCGAGCATGGCCCACGCTTCGACGTGGTCTTGCTGTCGCGGCATTACGTGGCCAGCGAATTCCTGCCGCTGGTCAAGCGCCATGCACCGCAGGCCCAGGTGGTGTTCGACAGCGTCGACCTGCATTACCTGCGCGAGGAAAGGGGCGCACGCATGGCCGATGACGACGCGCTGCGCGCCAGCGCAAGGCGTACGCGCGCCAGCGAGCTCAAGGTCATCAGCAGCACCGACACGACCCTGGTCGTAAGCACCACGGAACGCGAATTACTGGCTGCCGATGCGCCGGATGCCTGCGTGGAACTGCTTTCCAACCTGCACGAAATAGCCGGCGCGGGCGCGGCGTACGCGCAACGCAAGGACCTGGTCTTCGTCGGCGGCTTCCGCCATCCGCCGAACGTGGATGCCGTGGTGTGGTTCGCGCGCGAAGTGCTGCCCACCATCCGCGCGCGCCTGCCGGAGGTGGTGTTCCACTGCATAGGCAGCGACCCTTCCGAGGCGGTCCTGGCCTTGTCCGCGCTGGATGGCGTCGTGGTCCACGGCCATGTCCCCGACCTGGTGCCGGCCATGGACGGCATGCGCATCGCCGTCGCGCCGCTGCGCTACGGCGCCGGGGTCAAGGGCAAGGTCAACCTGAGCATGGCCCACGGCCAGCCGGTGGTGGCGACGACCTGCGCGGTGGAAGGCATGCACCTGCAGGACGGTCGCGATGTCCTGGTCGCCGACGATGCGCAAACGTTCGCCGAGGCGGTGCTGCACCTGTACCAGGACGAGGCGTTGTGGAACCAGCTGGCGCGTAGCGGCCTGGAAAACGTGGCCCGGCATTTCTCCCTGGATGCGGCGCGCGAGGTGGTGCGCCGGGTGTTCTTCGCGCCACGCTAGCCACTCACCACTCACTTCTCGTTTCTCGCTGCTAATCGCCGCCAGCCTGCGCGCTATGCACGCGTGCGGCGAACTCGGCCAGGCCCGGTGCATTCGCGTCCAGGCCGCGCGCTTCGCGCAGGGCTTCAGCGGCAAAGGCGACTTCGCCCGCCCCCAGTCGCTCGCCACCCACCGCGATCCATTTCTGCGCCAGCCGACGACGCGCATCGGGCAGCTGCACATTGCGCGGTTCCAGCGTCTGCCAGGCGTCATAGCAGGCACGGGCGCGACGCACGCGGTTGCCGCGCAGCTGTTCCTCGAAACAGGAGCGCGTGGCCGGCAGCAGCCGCGCGGCGGCACGCCTGACCTCGACATCGTCGGGAGCCAACGCCTGCGCCGCGCGCAGTTTGTCGTAAGCGCTTTCGCCCGGTGGCGTGAGCCAGTCTCCGCGCGTTTCGGCCTGTTCCATCGCGGCCAGCAGCGCCTGGGTGCGGCGCGTCCGTTCGCGTGGCGGCACCGGGGAAGCCATACGCGATTGCGATTGGCGAGCGCGTGCCAATGCTTGTTCGGCTTCCTTCACCACTGCCGCCCGCGGCGTGAGTTCGCGCGCCGCGTGCAAAGAAGAATCGGCCTTTGCGAAATCGAAATCGGCGGCTTCCCGTGCCGCACGCTGTGCATAGGCAGTGGCCACGCGCTCGATCCCCTGTCCTGCGGCGACGTCATCGACGGATGCCGCCAGGACCAGCCGATACCCCGTCAACGCCTGGTCCAGCCGCTGGCGCCGCAAATCGGCATCGGCAAGCCGGCGCCGCTGTTCGATCGCGCGGGCCAGTTGCGCCTCCCGGCCGGGCAGGTCGACGTGCCCCGGATCGTAGCCACGCGCCTGCGCGATCAACGCGGAACCACGCACGAGATCACCGCCCGCCAGCGCCTGTTTTGCCTGCTGCAGCCATTCCGACAAGGCGTCCTCGCGGCCTTCCAGCGCCGTGGTCTGGTTGGGTTGCAGGACCAGCACGCGCTGATACAGGGGCAGCGCGATTTCCAGTTCGCCCTGCGCCTGCGCGGCTGCCGCCGTGGCGATCAGAGCATCGATGCCGGCATGCGCGGATTCGGCCAGGCGCAGTTGCTCGGCGACCGCGTCGGCGTCGGCCTTGGGCACCTGAAGTTCGCGGGCCAGCGTGAGTGACTGCCGTGCGGGTTCGAAACGATTCGCGCGGAGATGCGCGCGGGCCTGCGCCAACGCCGCTCCGGCGACCCGGCCCAGGCCGGCACGCGCCTCGCCACGATCGGAGTCCAGGGCCAGCGCCGCCTCGAAGCGCTGGCGCGCGCCGGTCCCGTCCGCAGCGCTCAATCGCCCCTGCTTCAGCGCGATTTCCGCGTCATCGAGCAGGCGCTGCACGCGCATGTCCGGCCACACCAGGCCGGCCAGCGGTTGCCGGAATACCACCACCGCAACGCCCGCTACCAGCACGATCACCGCGACCCAGCGCCAGTAACGGCGATCGCGCCACGCCGGTGGCGATGGTGGAGGCGCAGGCCGGCGGAATTCGACTTCCTGCAGCCAGTCCGCCACGGGTTCGACCCGGCCGCCTGGCTTGTTGTCGGGATCATTGTCGAAATCGCGGATCACCGCGACAGGATAATCGTTCAGCCTGAACGTCGCGCTTCCTCGACCCCGGGCAGCGCATCGAGCTTGCCGAGCAGGGTCGACAATTGGCCGTAATCGGCGACCTTCAGGCGCAGGCGTAACAATGCCCGGCCGCTGCCACGCGCGTTGTCGCTCTGGATGTCGGTGACATTGGCGTCTTCCTGCGCGATCAGCGTGGTGATGTCCTTGAGCAGGTTCTTGCGATCCAGCGCGCGGATCTGCACATCGACCTCGTAGCCGCCGCCGGCCACGCCCCATTCCACCGGTAGCACCCGCTGCGGACTGGCCGCGGCCAGGCGCAGCAGCGAAGCGCAGTTGGCGCGATGCACGGTGACGCCACGACCGCGGGTCAGGTAGCCGGCGATGGCTTCGCCGGGCACCGGCTGGCAGCAGCGCGCCAGCTGGACCAGCAGGTTGCCCACGCCTTGCACGGTGAATTTCGATTTCGAAGGCGTCGGTGGGCGCTTCGGCAGGCGCCGTGCCGGGGTGACTGCTGCGGGCTCGCTGGTGGCGCGCTGTTCCTCATGCAAGGCACGACCGATCTGGCTAGGGCCGACGTCGCCCAGGGCGACCTGGATGTACAGGTCATCGATGCTTTCGGCGTGGAACTTCTTCGCCATCGGCGCCAGGTCGGCGTGATGCAGACCCAGGCGCTTGAGTTCGCGCTCCAGCACTTCACGGCCGGCCTGCACGTTGCGGGCGCGATCCAGTTTGTGGAACCAGGCGCGGACCTTGTCGCGCGCGCGCCCGCTGGCCAGGAAGGCATTGCTGGCCAGGAGCCAGTCGCGGCGCGGCTCGCCGGTTTTCGCGGTCATGATTTCGACGCGGTCGCCGCTGCGCAACTGGTGGCTCAGCGGCACGATGCGGCCGTTGACCTTGGCCCCACGGGTGCGATGCCCGACCATGGTGTGCACGTGGTAGGCGAAATCGAGCACGGTGCCGGCGCGCGGCAGGTCGATGACCTCGCCCTTGGGCGTCAGCGTGTAGATGCGCTCTTCGGCGAGTTGCGCGTCGAGTTCGCCGGCCAGGCCCTCGCCTTCCTCGCGCCCGCTTTCGCCGCTTTGTTCCAGCAACTGCCGCATCCACGCGATCTTGCGGTCGAAGGCCTTGTCGCCGCCCTTGCCGCCTTCCTTGTAGCGCCAGTGCGCGGCCACGCCGAGCTCGGCCTGGGCGTGCATCTCGTGGGTGCGGATCTGCACTTCAAGGGTGCGCCCCTCAGGTCCGATCACCGCGGTATGCAGGGAACGGTAATCGTTGGGCTTGGGCCGGGCGATGTAATCGTCGAACTCGCTCGGCACCGGCAACCACAGCGCATGGACCACGCCCAATGCGGCATAGCAGGCGGCCACGTCGTCCACGGCCACGCGCACCGCGCGCAGGTCGTAGAGTTCGTCCATCGTCACCTGTTTCTTCTGCATCTTCCGCCAGATGCTGTAGATGTGCTTCGGTCGCCCGCTGATCTCGGCAGCGATGCCGTGTTCGCCCAGCGCGTCGCGCAGCGTGGATTTCACCGCCGCGATATAGCGCTCGCGACCGTTGCGCTTCTCGTCCAGCTGTTGCGCGACCTGGCGATAGGTCTCCGGCTCCAGGTAGCGGAAGGCCAGGTCCTCCAGTTCCCACTTCAACTGCCAGATGCCCAGGCGATTGGCCAGCGGCGCATGGATGTCGCGGGTCAGCTGGGCCAGCAGGCGCCGTTCGGCGGCCGGCGACTTGCCCGCGGCGCGCATCCGCGCCAGTTGCCGGGCCAGCAGGATCGACACCACGCGCAGGTCGTTGACGATGGCCAGCAGCAGCCGGCGCAGGCCTTCGTTGTTGCCGGCGATCTCGCGCTCGGCGTGCAGGGCCCAGACCTGGGCGGCCGCGTTCTGGCCGTCGAGCAGGCCGACGACGCCGGCGTGTTTTCCAAGCTGCACCTTCAATGCCGGCTGCAGGCCGGGGATACCGAACAGCAGGGCCGCCAGCAGTACGTCAGACTCGGCCGACAACCCGGCCAACGCTTCCAGCGTATCGATCAGCACCGGCCATGGATCCGGCATGCCCGCCGTCGCGTCCGCGACCACCACTGCGTCGGCGATGTCCGCGCGCATCTGCGGCGACAGCGCTTCGGCTGAACGGGACTGCAGCCAGGTTTGCAGCGGGGCGGTAGGCGGGGTGTTCAAGGGCATGGATTTCCGGAAGATGTGACTACACTAGCGGCCTTGCGCCCGGAGGAACAACCATGAAATCGCTACGCATCCCGTTCGCCCTGCTGATGTTCGCGCTTGCGCCGCTTGCCTGGGCCCAGCAATCGGCCCCGCTGACCGCCAATGTCGAGCAACAGATGAGCGCCGACGAGTTCAAGGCCGCCGGCCTGGACAAGCTGAGCGCGCAGGAACTGGCCGCACTCAACGCCTGGCTGCAGCACAAGGTGGTGCAGGAAACCACCAAGGCGGTGGAAGTCGCGAAGGAGGAAGGGCGCAAGGAAGTCAAGGAGATCAATCGCGGCTTCTTCGATTTCGGTACCAGCGAAGCGATCGAGAGCGTGCTGGTCGGCGAATTCAAAGGTTTCGCCAAGGGCAGGAAATACACCCTGGAGAACGGCCAGGTCTGGGAGCAGATCGAGCCCGCTTCGCTGGACGGCGTGCGCCGGACCAACCCGAAGGTTTCGATCAAGCCCGGCATGTTCAACAACTGGTTCATGCGCATCGACGGCTACAACACCGCGGCCAAGGTGCGGCGGATCAAATAACGTCCAGCAAGGGCGCACGATGTTCGCGCCCCGTTTGTAGGAGCAGCCCTGCCCGCGATGCTCCATGGATTTGTAGGTCCGAGCTTGCTCGGATGCTTTTCGCGAAGATCAAGAG
>JBOHXX010000114.1:0-9172 GCA_050737675.1 Pseudoxanthomonas sp. | reverse complement strand
TCGATACCCTGATCAGGCGTAGCACGCCGAGATCGAAAGCAGCGAGCAACCGGCGTATCTGCCGGTTGCGACCCTCGTCCAGGACGATTTCCAGCCAGGCATTCTTTTCGCCCTGGCGCAGTAATTCGGCCGAATGGGCGCGCAACGACTCCCCGTCAACGACCACGCCGACCAGAAAGCGCGCCAACAAGGATGGATCCGGAATGCGATCGACCTGCACGTGATAGGTCTTGTGCGGACCGGTTTCCGGATCGGTGATGCGTGCCGCCCACTCCGGGTCGTTGCTGAAAAGCAGCAGGCCTTCGCTGGCCTTGTCGAGGCGGCCGACCGGAGCGACCCACGGCAGGCCTGCGCCATCGAAACAGCGGTACACGGTTTCGCGATCCCGCTCGTCCCTCGCGCTCGTGACCAGGCCGCGCGGCTTGTTGAGCACCAGGTAGATGCGTTCGCCTGCTTCGATGTCGACTCCATCGACCGCAATGCGATGCTTGCCGTGGACGATCGGGAATTCAGCGTCCTTCACCACGCGCCCGTCCACTGACACGCGCCCGGCGGCAATCCAGGCGGCAGCTTCGGTACGCGAACAGATTCCCAGCTTGGACAGCACGCGCGCCAGCCCGTGGCGGACTTGGGGCGGAGAAACCGCAGGAAGCCTGGCCATTACACCCAACCCGCCGACCACATTACCGGGCGCGGGTTATTTCTTTTTCGCCTCATCCACCGGCGCCACAACCGGTGCCGCAACAGCGGCAGGGGCGGCGCCCTTCGCTACACGCACGCCCTTCGCCTTCATCCAGGCATCGAATTCCTCGGCGGTCATGCGCTTGCCGTTCTGGCTCATGTCGAAACGCCACGGCGTGTTGTCGAACTCGGTCTTGGGCTTGTACGCGGCCGGATCGTTGGGGTTGGCGACGCTTGGGACAGGTATCGCCATGGCCACGTTCTGGCAGGCTTGCACGCGCAGCCTCAGCAATACGCGATCCACGGACTGGGCCTCGTCATAGGCATGCGCCAGCACCCCGCTCGGAGCACCCAATGGCGTGGTGTTGGTGGACAACTCGGCGGCGACCGGCGCGAGCAACGCCTGCGCGGACGAAAGCGGCGGAGCAAGCGTGCTTCCCGCGCAGTTCGGCAGCGCATGGGCAGCCGGGACCGCAGCGAAGGCAAGCAGGCTGGAAACAAGGATGCGATGCATGGGACGGCCCGGACTATGTGAGTGGCCAGAGTGTAGGAAGCGCAACCTGCAATATCAAGGAAGCCGCGCATGCATTGATGCATTTGGTAACCGCCGCGTCGCATCCCGCGCGCGAACAATGCGACTGTGTGTCGTTTTGTTTCGGGCAAAAAGAAGCCCGGCGCTAGGCCGGGCTTCGGGTCTTGCTTGAACCTGTGTCCTATTAGTTCTGGACGTTCAGCTCGGTGCGACGGTTCTTCTCGCTCTTGCAAGCCGGGAAGGCCTGGCCCAGGTCTTCCAGCGGACGGCTTTCGCCGAAGCCGTTCGGACCCACCAGACGGCCAGCATCGACGCCGTTCGAGGTCAGGTAGTCATACACCGCAGACGCGCGGCGCTCGGACAGGCTCTGGTTGTACGCATCCTTGCCGCACTGGTCGGTATGGCCAGCCACTTCAACGCGCAGATCCGGGTAGCGCTTCAGGATTTCGGTAGCTTCGCTCAGGATCGCAACCGCGTCAGGACGCAGGTTCGACTTGTTGAAATCGAAGTTCACGCCCTTCAGGTCGATCGAGACCGGCACCGGGCAGCCGTCCGGACCGATGGTCTGGCCAGCCTGCGAGCCGGGGCACTTGTCGTTGCAGTTGTTGACGCCGTCGCCGTCGTCATCCAGGTCTGCGCAGTTCGGGGCAACCGGCGGGGCAACCGCTTCGGCAGCGGCGCGGGCGCCGAGCGGAATCACGACGCCGACCGAAGCCAGGATATCGCCGAAATAGCTTTCCTTCTGCTGGTGCGGGTAACCCGAGCTCTGCGCCGGACCGCCTTCAGCGGCAAAACTGGAATCGTCGAAATCCGCGCGGTAGGCCAATTCGGCACGAACCGCGATGCGCTTCTCAAACGTGGTCTGCAAGCCGACGCCGACCTTGGCGGCGAAGTTGCCGTCTTTACGCTCGCCGGGCGAATTCGGGTTCGGGAATGCATCGAACTCTTCTTCCGAACGCTGATAGCCAAGACCGGCAACCACGTACGGGTTCCAGCCGCGGCCTTCGGAGATGAAGTGGCGACGCAGGTCGACCGACAGGCCGTACTGGCTCCAGTTCAGGTCGCTGTTAGCGCCGGCCACGCCACCGTCGAAGCTCGGGTTCTGGTAGTTCAGCTCACCGTCCAGCGACCAGTTCGGGCTGATGAACTTGCCCAGGCCCAAGGTGAGGAACGGGGTGTCTTCGGTACGGCGATCGCCGTCTTGCGAGTTGTAACCAGCGGAACCGGTCAGGTACCAACGGTCGTCGAACTCCTGAGCGGAAGCGGCCTGCGCCCAGCTCAGACCGGCCAGCATTGCGGCACAGAGAAGTTTCTTGTTCATTTGCAGCTCCTTAAAAAAAATCAGTTGTAAGAAAACCGGAGGACTTCGCTAACAGGGTTCAGCTTGTTAAAGGTTCAGACGGCCATGTCTGCACGCCATCCTGTCCAGATTATGCGTATGCAAGTGAAGGCTGTGTTAACGGTACCATAACAAGTCAGTCAGGCCAACCTAACCACTATCCTATATTCCCTGTGCCCGGTACAAGTTCATGAACGCATCAACCGGCAACGCATCCAGCTCGGCCGGATCGGCGGCCAGGGCCATGATCCGGTCGACCTGACCCGCCGGTAGATGGGCGCGAAGGGCCGCCTCGCACTTGGCCATCAGCAGTGGGATACCTTCCGCCCGGCGCTTGCGGTGGCCGATGGGGAAATCCACCGAGATCCGGTCGGTCGAACTGCCATCCTTGAAGAATACCTGCACCGAATTGCCGATATAGCGCTTGTCCGGGTCGAAATAGTCCTGGGTGAACTGCGGGTTCTCCCTGACTTCCATCAGGCCACGCAGGGCGTCGATCCGCGGGTCGGCGGCGACGGCATCACCATAATCGTCCGCGGTCAGGCGACCGAAGATCAGCGGCACCGCGACCATGTACTGCAGGCAGTGGTCGCGGTCGGCGTAGTTGGCCAGGGGGCCGGTCTTGTCGATGATCCGGACCCCGGCCTCCTGGGTCTCCAGGACGATCTTCCCGATCTCGCCGACCCGGTCCCCGACCTGCGGATGCAGGGTCATGGCGCACTCGACCGCGGTCTGGGCGTGGAATTCGGCCGGAAAGCTGATCTTGAAGAGGACGTTCTCCATCACGTAGCTGCCGAACGGGCGCTCGAACTGGAATTCCCTGCCCTGGAAGGCGATGTCGTAGAAGCCCCAGGTCTTCGCGCTCAGGGCGCTGGGATACCCGACTTCGCCATTCACGGCATTCAACGCGTGTGTCACGGCGCGGCGGCAGGCGTCGCCAGCGGCCCAGCTTTTGCGCGGGCCGGTGTTGGGCGCGTGCCGGTAGGTACGCAGCACGCCGTTGTCGATCCAACTGTTGGAAACGGCATTGATGATCTGTTGCTTGCCGCCGCCCAGCATCCGCGTGGCCACTGCGGTCGAAGCCAGGCGGACCAGGATGACGTGGTCCAGGCCAACCCGGTTGAACGAGTTCAGCAGCGCGTAACCGCCCTGGATCTCATGGGCCTTGATCGCCGCGGTCAGCACGTCGCGGACGGTCAGGGCCTTGCCGGCATCGCGCCTGGCCTTGCGACTGAGGTAATCGGCAACGGAGAGGATGGTGCCGAGGTTGTCGGACGGATGGCCCCACTCGGCCGCCAGCCAGGTGTCGTTGAAGTCCAGCCAGCGGATCTGCGCGCCGATGGCGAAGGCGGCCTGCACCGGATCCAGCTCGTGGCAGGTGCCAGGCACGCGAACCCCGCCCTGCATGGTCGCGCCGGGAACCACCGGCCCCAGGTGCCTGACGCACTCCGGGAACTTCATCGCCAGCATCGCGCAAGCCAGCGAATCCAGCAGCATGTAGCGCGCCGTGTCGTAGGCCTCCTGCGAATCGATCCGGTAATCGACCACGTAATCGGCGATATCCACCATGGGCTGGTCGGGATCGGGGCGGACGGCGGAACGGATGTCGTGGTGGCTCATGCAAGACACGGCCGCTGGGAAACCGGCCCAAGTTTGCCAGACTGGCGGGCCGCCGCCCGGTTCCAAAGCAAGACTCTCGCAAGCAAGACTTCAAAGAAGCACCGGCCCATTCCTGCAACGCACCGGATTGAGGATGGCACTTGGAGATTCGCCGGAACGGCCCGATCCTCTTGGCCATGAACACTCCCCGCCTGCCTTCCCTGTTCGTTTCCCACGGTTCGCCGATGATGGCTCTCGAAGATTCGCCTACCGCGAGTTTCCTCGACCACCTCGGCGAATCCCTGCCGCGTCCACGCGCGGTACTGGTGGCTTCGGCCCACTTCATGGCCGCTTCGCCCACGGTGACCGCGACCCCGGCACCGGAGACCATCCACGATTTCGGCGGCTTCCCGAAGCCCCTGTACGAAATCCAGTACCCCGCCCACGGCGCACCCGCATTGGCGCAGGAAGTGGCCCGCTTGCTGGCCGGTGCCGGATTCGAGCCGCGGCTCGATGACCACACCGGCATCGACCACGGAACCTGGGTGCCGATGCGGCGGATGTATCCGCAAGCCGACATTCCGGTAGTGGCGTTGTCAGTGAATCCGGCCCAGACCGCCGAGTGGCATTACCGCTTGGGCCGCGCGCTGGCGCCCTTGCGCGAGGAAGGCGTGCTGGTGATCGGCTCCGGCGGGTTTTCCCACAACCTGCGCGAACTGGACTGGAAGCATGCCGATTCGCCCATGTATCCGTGGGTGCAGGCGTTCACCGATGCGCTAGGCGAAAAATTGCTGGCTGGCGACATCGACGGCGCACTGGACTGGCAATCGCTGCCCGAGGCGCGACGCAACCATCCCACTACCGAGCACCTCTATCCGCTTTACGTCGCGCTGGGGGCCGGCGGCGTAGACGCTCGCGCCACGCGTGTGCATCACGCCGTGCAGATGGGCGGCATGGCGATGGATGCGTTCGCGTTCGACCAGGTGGCCTGAAGCCTCAGATCCGCAGGCCACGTTCCCATGGCGCATCGCCGAACTGCGCCACCAGGAAATCCACGAACGCGCCCACCCGCGGCGGCACCAGCCTGCGTTGCGGCATCACCGCGCTGATCGCAGTGGTCGCCAATCGACAGTCGGGCAGCACGACTTTCAAGCGGCCGGCGCGCAGATCTTCGGCGACATGCCATAGCGAATGGATGGCGATGCCCTCTCCCGCCACCGAGGCATCACGCAGCAGCTCGCCGTAATTGCTTTCGAAACGGCCTTGCACGCGGATCGCGTGCTCTTCGCCTTCGGCGTCATGAAGACGCCAGACATCCTGGCGTCCGCTGCTGCCGAACAGGAGCAGGCAATCGTGTTCCAGCAGGTCCTTCGGCGCTTGCGGGATGCCGCGACGCTGCAGGTAGTCGGGCGATGCACACAGGACTCGTCGGTTCGGGGCGACATGCCGCGCCACCAGGCTGGAGTCCTCCAGCGCACCGATCCGGATCGCCAGGTCGAAACCTTCGCTGACCAGATCCACCACCTGGTCGCTCAGGTGCACGCTGATCCGCACCTTCGGATGCAGGGCCAGGAACTGCGGCAGCAGCGGCGAAATGTATTGGCGTCCGAACGATGCCGAAAGCGTGACCCGCAAGGTGCCGGCTATCTCGGTGGCGGTTTCCCGCAGGTCCGACCCCAGCGATTCCAGGTCTTCCACCAGCACGCGCCCTTGTTGAGCCAGGGCTGCGCCTTCCGGCGTGGGATGCAGGCGGCGGGTGGTCCGATGCAGCAGGCGCACCCCCAGGTCGCGTTCCAGCCGTTTCAGACGCTGGCTGGCCACGGCCACCGACAGGTCCAGGCTATGGGCCGCCGCCGTGATCGAGCCCAGGTCCAGCACCCGCAGGAACAAGCTGAGATCGCCGACCCGATCCATTATCAATTATCCATTGAAAGTGATTAGCCATAATCGCTGTTTTTTATATTCAGCGGAAGTCCCAAGCTGGCCGGCATTCGAAACCCGAGCCGACCCGTGAACGCCTCCTCCCCAGCCTCCTCGAAAAGATTTCCGATTGCGCTCTATGCGCTGACTGCCGGCGCCTTCGGCATCGGCACCACCGAATTCGTGATCATGGGCCTGCTGATGCAGGTCGCCAGCGATCTGCACGTATCCATCGCCGCCGCAGGGCTGCTGATCTCCGGCTACGCCCTGGGCGTGTTCGTCGGCGCGCCATTGCTGACCGCCGCTACCAGCCGCATGCCACGCAAAAAAGTGCTGGTGGCGTTGATGGTGATCTTCACCCTGGGCAACCTGGCCTGTGCGCTGGCGCCCAACTACACGGTGCTGATGATCGCCCGCGTGGTGACTTCACTCGCGCATGGCACCTTCTTCGGTGTCGGCGCGGTGGTCGCTACCGGTCTGGTGGCCGAAGACCGGAAAGCCTCCGCGATCTCGATCATGTTCACCGGCCTGACCGTGGCCACGCTGCTCGGCGTCCCGGCCGGTGCCTGGCTTGGCTTGCACTACGGCTGGCGTGCGACCTTCTGGGCCGTCACCGCAATCGGCGTGATCGCTACCGTGGTGATCGCCACGCTGGTGCCGACGGATCGCGGCGATGCCGTGCCGATGGCGTTCCGCGAAGAGCTCAAGGCTGTTGCCCGCCCACAGGTGCTGCTGGGCCTGCTGATGACCGTGTTGGGTTTCGGCGGCATGTTCACCGTGTACACCTACATCCAGCCACTGCTGACCGAAGTCGCGGGTTTCGCTGAAGCGGCCGTGTCGCCAATCCTGCTGGTATTCGGCGTGGGCATGATCGTCGGCAACCTGCTGGGTGGGAAATTCGCCGATCGTCGGCTGATGCCGGCACTGATCGGCACGTTGCTCACGCTGACCGTGGTGATGGGACTGATGACCTTCGTCCTGCACAGCCAGTGGGCGATGGTGCTGTTCGTCGGCCTGCTCGGCGCCGCCGCGTTCGCAACCGTATCGCCGCTGCAATTGTGGGTGCTGCAGAAAGCGACCGGTGCGCAGAGTCTGGCCTCCAGTCTGAACATCGGCGCCTTCAACCTGGGCAATGCCTTCGGTGCATGGCTGGGCGGCGTGGTGATCATGCATGGCCCCGGCCTTGAAGCCTTGCCGTGGGTCGCGGCACTGGTGCCGCTGTCCGCTTTCCTGGTCGCCTTGTGGGCGATTGCACTGGAGCGTCGCAGTCACCAAACGATACTTGTCGAACAGACACACTCCGCATAATCCTGTCCCCTCCTCCCCCAAGGAATACACCGCATGGAATACCGTCACCTCGGAAAATCAGGCCTCAAGGTTCCCGCATTGAGTTTCGGAACCGGAACGTTCGGCGGGCAAGGCCCGCTATTCGCCACATGGGGCAATACCGATGCCGCCGAAGCAAGGCGCCTGGTCGATATCTGCCTGGACGCGGGCCTCAACCTGTTCGACAGCGCCGACATCTATTCCGGTGGCGCCGCCGAATCGATCCTGGGCGCCGCCATCAAGGGCCGTCGTGACCAGGTGCTGATTTCCACCAAGGCCACGTTCCGTTTCGACGACGGTCCCAACAACGTGGGCTCATCGCGCTTCCATCTGATCAATGCGGTCGATGCGGCGCTGAAACGACTCGGCACGGATTACATCGACCTGTTCCAGTTGCACGGTTTCGATGCGAAGACGCCAGTGGAAGAAACCCTGTCCACCCTCGACGACCTGGTCCGCGCCGGCAAGATCCGCTACCTGGGCGTGTCCAACTTCTCCGGCTGGCACCTGATGAAATCGCTTGCCGTCGCCGAGCGCCACGGTTGGTCGCGCTATGTCGCCAACCAGACCTACTACTCGCTGATCGGCCGCGACTACGAAGAGGAACTGATGCCGCTGGGGCTGGACCAGGGCGTCGGCGCGGTGATCTGGAGTCCGCTGGGCTGGGGACGCCTGACCGGCAAGATCCGCCGCGGACAGCCCTTGCCTGAAACCAGCCGCTTG
Source organism: Pseudoxanthomonas sp. (assembly GCA_050737675.1). Taxonomy (GTDB): domain Bacteria; phylum Pseudomonadota; class Gammaproteobacteria; order Xanthomonadales; family Xanthomonadaceae; genus Pseudoxanthomonas_A. Next base: position 1,052 of record JBOHXX010000114.1, on the reverse strand, counting down.
CGCGACAACGAGTTCGGGCCGCCGGTGGAAAACGAGCGCCTGTTCAAGGTGGTCGATGCGCTGGATGCGGTCGCGGCCGAAACCGGCAAGAGCATTCCGCAGATCGCGTTGAACTGGTTGCTTCAGCGGCCTACTGTTTCCAGCGTGGTGATCGGCGCGCGCAACGAAGAACAATTGCGCCAGAACCTCGGCGCGGTGGGCTGGTCGCTCACCCCCGGACAGGTCAAGACGCTGGATGATGCCAGCGCCACCACGCCGCCCTACCCTTACTGGCACCAGCGCGGGTTCGCCGAACGCAATCCGTCGCCGGTCTGATCGAGGAGATCCACATGAAAGCCATTGCCCTGACCCGTTACCTGCCGATCGACGATCCGCAATCGCTGCAGGATGTCGAACTTCCCAAGCCCGTCGCCAGCGGTTTCGACGTACTGGTGCGGGTTGAAGCCATTTCCGTCAATCCGGTCGACACCAAAATCCGTTCGCCCAAGCCGCAGGTCGAGGCGCAACCGAAGGTGTTGGGTTACGACGCCGCCGGCGTGGTCGAAGCCGTCGGTGAGAACGTCACCCTGTTCCAACCCGGCGACGAGGTTTATTACGCCGGCGACGTCACCCGTTCGGGCAGCAACGCGCAGTTCCAATTGGTCGACGAACGCCTGGTCGGTCGCAAACCGGCGACGCTTGATTTCGCCCAGGCCGCAGCGTTGCCGCTGACCGCCGTCACTGCGTGGGAGCTGCTGTTCGACCGCATGCCGTTCTCCATCGACGCGGAAGGAAATGATCGCAGCCTGCTGATCATCGGCGGCGCGGGCGGCGTCGGTTCGATCGCGATCCAACTGGCACGACATGCGGGCTTCACTGTCATCGCCACCGCCTCACGCGCGGAAACCATCGCGTGGTCCAAGTCGATGGGCGCGCACCACGTCATTGATCATCGCCAGCCGCTGGCGCCGCAACTGGAAGCGCTGGGCTTCAAGCAGGTCGATGCGGTACTCAACCTGGCCGACACCGACCGTTATTGGGAAACCATCGGCGAGATCATCGCGCCACTAGGC
>JBOHXX010000113.1:0-9186 GCA_050737675.1 Pseudoxanthomonas sp. | reverse complement strand
TTTCCGCTACGCTAGCACCCAGTCGCCACCCCGCTGCGGGTCGGCTTAACTCAAGCGTTAGGCCACTATTTCAGATCACGTAGAGCTCGAGGTTACGTTCCTGCCACCCGATCAAGGCGGCCGTGCCTTTCCATTAACGACCAACGGTTACAGGCCCCACCTCAGGGTTCCACCTGATGAGACGATGCTCGGAGTTGAATTCGTAGACCCTGATGGTGCCGTGCCTATCGGCGCACGTATTTCTGTATTGGCCAAGCTCGTCTACACCCCAGACGTTTCATACTCAGCACTTCAGCCCGGCACTGGTGTCGAGGCGCTTGAGGGTTCGCGAGTTGTCGGCCATGGACGTGTCGTTGTCTTGAGTTCGCAGCCTCACAATTCATTCAAGCCGAACCGTTGTGGGCCGGCTTAATTCAGGTATATGACCCTATGGCCATGCAAAAAATCCGCCCACTGCTTTTCATTTTCGCACTCCTGCTATTCACATCTGTTCCCGCCATCGCTGCCGATACGCCGGAGCAGATCTGTGAGCAGTATCTCGCGGCCATAAAACAGCGCGGCATGGTGGCGGTTCCGGATTTCATACATCCGGAAGAGCTTGAGAGATTCAAGGACATGCTCATGCCACTCTTTGAAGAGAGTGGGCCGCCAAATAGAGAAGAGCTGATCCGCGGCTTCTTCGGTGAAGAAGCGACCCTCGAATCAGTCGCAGTGATGGCTCCTGACGATTTCATGCGCGCCTTCATGGGTATTGCCGACGTACAGATGAAGAAACTGAACATAAGCATCGGCAAGACGGAGATACTCGGCTCCGTCAAGGAAGGAACAACTGTCCACTTAATCACCCGCGCAACCGCTGGAACTGGCGACTTCAAGCTAACTCAACTGGAGGTTGCAAGCCTAAAACCCAGCGGGGATACGTGGCGCTTACTCCTCTCAGGCCGTCTTGAGGGAATGGCGCAGGCACTTAAAGCGCAGTCAACCAAGCGCCCTCCGCAATAATGCCCAATAATCCATTCAAGCCGAACCAGGTCGGTTTGATTCAGGCGTCATATGCCATGAGCCACCTCATCGAGGTTGGGCATGGCTACTGACAAAGACTTCATTGCCTATATCGCTGAGCAGGCGCAGCTGGACGCTTCGCTCACCTTCAAGAAGATGTTCGGTGAGTACGGCGTCTACCTGGACGGAAAGGTCATCGCATTCGTGTGCGACAACAGCCTGTTTATCAAGTCGACGGAAGCGACCAAGGGGATAACCCGGGCGTTGCCTCAACGCCCGCCCTACCCGGGCGCAAAACCTTACCCGGTGGCAGACGAGCTTCTCGACGATCCCGACGCGCTGAAGTCCTTGCTGGTGCAAACAGCACAAGGTGTGCCGCCACCCAAACCCAAGAAGCCAAAGCCTGCAGCCAAGTGACCCAAGCGTCAGGCGACACTACAACAGGAAGCTGTCATGTCAGAACAAAAGCGATACTGGTTTCCCACGCGCAGCCATGGCTGGGGCTGGGGGTTGCCCAATACATGGCAAGGCTGGGTGGTCTATGCCGTTTTCGTGGTCCTGGTCGTGTCAGCAGCCATCCGCTTTCCTCCATCGTCCGATTCCGACGCCTTTACTGTCGCATTGATGATTCTTGTTGCCCTGCTCGTCCTGATCTGCTGGATAAAGGGCGAACCACCACGCTGGCGATGGGGCGGCAAGTGATGGTGCCTTGCCAGGGAAACCACCGGCACTGATCACATCCGCGGCAAGTCGAACAGCAGCACTTCCGCGCCCTGTCCTTCGCCGATGTCGATCGACGCTTCGTCTTCGTAAAGCAGAGCATCGCCTGCCACCAGCTTGCGTCCGTTGACCACGACTTCGCCGCGTGCGACATGCACGTAGGCCAGGCGACCCGGCGCGATGGTCAATTCCGCTTTTTCCGCACCATCGAACAGCCCGGCGTACATCCGCGCATCCTGGTGCATGCTCACCGAGCCATCAACGCCGTCCGGACTGACAACCAGCCGCAACCTGCCGCGCTTTTCTTCCACCGGGAAATTCTTCTGCGCATAGGACGGCGCCACGTCTTCCTGTGAAGGGATGATCCAGATCTGCAGGAAATGCGTGGTGCCGGCGTCGCTATGGTTGAATTCGGAATGCTGCACGCCGGTGCCCGCGCTCATGCGCTGCACGTCGCCGGGGACGATGCTGGAGCTGGTACCCATCGAATCCTTGTGCCCCAGCGCGCCTTCCAGCACGTAGCTGATGATCTCCATGTCGCGGTGGCCGTGTTCGCCGAAGCCACGGCCTGCCGCGACGCGGTCTTCATTGATCACCCGCAGCGGACCCCAGTGGACATGGTTGTCGTCGCGGTAGCCGGCGAAGGAAAAGCTGTGCCAGGAATCCAGCCAGCCGTGATCGGCATGGCCACGCTCGGCAGCGGGTCTCAGGGTGATCATCGGGCGCTCCAGCAGTCTCGGGAGCACTCAGGATGGGGGCTGGGCAGGCGCAGGGTAAGTGCCGTTTTCCCAACGCATCGTTTCACGTAGCCATTGTAGGAGCGCCCCATGGGCGCGAGCTCTCCGATCCGATCGCGATACGAACCAAGAGCTCGCGCCCATGGGGCGCTCCTACGGGTCAGGGGACTTTGGCCGTGCTTTCCTTCGGCACGTACTGCGGCCAGCCGCCCGCCATGGCCTTGTACAGCGATACCACCGCCACCGTGTTGCGCACCCGGCCCTGGGCGAACTCGTCTTCGGCCTGCAGGCTGACGCGCTCGGCTTCGAGCACGTCGAGCACGTCGATGGCGCCATTGTCGTAGCGCACCCGGGCGATCGCCGTGGCCCGTGCACCCGCGGCGGCGGCGCGTTCCAGGTGCGTGTTTTCCTCGGCGCTGCGTGAAACGCGGACCAGCGCATTCTCGGTTTCCTCCAGCGCCAGCAACACGGTCTGCTCGTACGCGGCCAGGTCGGCGGCGGTCGCCGCGTTGGCGGCGGCGATGCGCGAACGCACGCGGCCGACGTTGAGGAACGAACCGTCGATGCCGAAGGAGATCACCCGGGTTTCGCTGTCGCGTTCGAACAGCGCGCCGGCATCCAGCGCCTGCGTGCCGATCAGCCCGCCCAGGGTGAAGCGCGGGAACAAGTCGGCGGTGGCCACGCCGATGCGCGCGGTGGCCGCACCCAGCCTGCGTTCGGCCGCGGTCACGTCGGGACGACGGCGCAGCAATTCCGCCGGCGTACCGACCGCCATGGTTTCCGGCAGCGACGGCAATGGCCTTGCCGTGTCCAGCCCGGCCAGCACCGTTTCCGGTGTCTGCCCGACCAGCACCGCGATGCGATGGGTGGAAACCGCAATCGCCGATTGCAGCGCAGGGATCCGCGAACGCGTGGTCTCCAGTTGCGTGCTGGCACGATCCACTTCGAAGGAACTGCTCAGTCCCGCCGAACTGCGCAGGTCGATCAGGCGCAAGGTCTGCGCCTGGTTGTCGGCGTTGCGTTGTGCGATGCGCAGTTGTTCCTGCAGGCCACGCAGGCGGAAATAGGTTTCCGCCACGTCGCCGACCAGCACCACCTGCACCGCGGCCAGGTCGGCCGCGCTGGCTTCGGTTTCGGCATGCTGGGCCTCGACGCCGCGACGGATGCGGCCGAAGAAATCCAGTTCCCACAAGGCGCCGATGCCCGCGCTGTACTGATGATCCACCTCGCGCCCTGCCCGATCGACGCCGGGCAACTGGTCCGCGCTGCTGCGGGTGCTGCTGGCTTCCGCATTGGCACTCAACGTGGGCAGGCGGTCGAATTTCGAATTGCGCAGCAGCGCATTGGCCTGTTCGTAATGCGCCAGGGCGATGCGCAGGTCGTGGTTGGAAAGCAGGGCCTCGTCGACCAGCTGTTCCAGCACCGGATCGCCGAAGCTGCGCCAGAATTCCAGGTCCACCGCCGGCGTGGCTTCGCGTGCGACCTGCGGCGAGGCGCTGTTGGAGAACTCGTCAACCGCAGGCAAGCTCGGCCGCACATAGTCGGGACCAACCGTGCAAGCCGCCAGCAGCACGCTGGCGACTGCAATCGTGAGAGTGCGGATCACCATGGCAGCACCTCGCCGCGGTGCTGGAACGTCCCGGTCGGGCCAGCGTCGTCGAGCAGCGCCAAGCCCACGCTGGTGCTGGCGCCATCGACCAGTTCAAGCTGCCCGTTGCTGTTCATGTCGGTCTTCACCGAACCCGGATCGGCGGCGTTGACCTTGATCGCGGTATCGCGCAATTCATAAGCCAGCTGCACGGTCCACGCATTCACCGCCGTCTTGGACACGTTGTAGGCCGGGACTTTGAATTCGTAGAACGCCGAACCCGGGTCACTATGCAAAGCCAGCGAAGCCAGGCTGCTGGAAAGATTGACGATGCGCGCCGCGGGCGCACGCCGCAACAGCGGCAACAAGGCCTGGGTGACGGCGACCATGCCGAACAGATTGGTGTCGAAGGTCTCGCGCCATACCTCCAGGCCCTGTTCGGAAGGCGACTTGGCGAAGTCGTCCTTGAAGATGCCGGCGTTGTTGACCAGGATATCCAGCCGGCCGTGGCTGGCTTCGACCTGTTTGGCGGCGGCCGCGATGCTGGCGGCGTCGCCGACATCCAGCGCGATGGCTTCCACCGGCAGCCCCTCGGACTTCAGCGACTGGGCGGCCTCGCGAGCCTTGGCCAGGTCGCGCCCGGCCAGCAGCGTATGCACGCCGGCAGCGGCGAGTTGACGCACGGTTTCCAGGCCGATGCCGCGGGTTGCGCCGGTGACCAGCGCGACTTTCTGATTGTTGCTCATGATCTGCTCCGTTGGCGTGCATGTTGCACGCAGGGTGTTTTCAATTCCGGATCGCGCGGATCCGCGGTTCTTCACCAGGGAAGGACGTCGTCGAGGTAGCGGTACGAACCGTTCGGGCCGGCATCGTCGATCAGCGCCAGGGCCACGCTCGTCTTCGCACCATCCGGCACGTCGATCTCGCCGCCACCGGCATTCATGTCGGTCTTCACGTAGCCGGGATGGATGGTGTTGACCTTGATCTTGCTGTCCTTCAGTTCGTAGGCCAGTTGCACGGTCCAGGCGTTCACCGCGCTCTTGGAGACGTTGTAGGCAGGTACCTTGAAATCGTAGATGGGCGAAGTCGGGTCGCTGTGCTGCGCCAGCGAACCCAGCAAGCTGGAGACGTTGACGATGCGGGCCGACGGCGACTTGTGCAGCAGCGGCAGGAACGCCTGCGTGGTCTCGATCAGGCCGAAGACATTGGTGTCGAAGGTATCGCGCCACGCCTGCTGGGTCTGCTCGGAAACCTTCTTGCCCGGCTCGTCGCGCATGATGCCGGCGTTGTTGACCAGGATGTCGAGGCGTCCGAATTTCTTCGCTACTTCATCGGCGGCCGCGACGATGCTGGCCGCATCGGTGACGTCCAGGACGATCGCCTCCACCGGCAGGCCTTCGGCCTGCAGTTTCAGCGCGGCTTCGACGGCCTTGGCGCGATCGCGTCCGGCCAGCAGGGTGTGGACGCCGGCCTGGGCCAGCTGGCGGACGGTTTCGAAACCGATGCCGCGGGTGGCGCCGGTGACCAGCGCAGTCTTGGAAGTGTTGCTCATGGGGGATGCTCCGATTCGTTGGGGGAGTTTGTTGATGCGGGCGACGGATTGGCGCCGCCCGTGCAATCGATAGGATTGGTCGCGCCGCCAACCGGCGCTATCCGTTTCCTGCTTTCGCGATCAAGCCTGCACCGCGTGCGCCGACGGGAGTGAGGACTCGCCGTGCTGGACCAGCGGACGACCCGACAGCTTGCGCAGGGCAACATAGAACACCGGGGTCAGGAACAGGCCGAACAGGGTCACGCCCAGCATGCCGGCGAACACGGTGATGCCGGTGACCGAACGCACTTCCGCACCGGCACCATGCGACAGCACCAGCGGCACGGTGCCGGCGATGAACGCCACCGAGGTCATGACGATCGGACGCAGGCGCAGGCGGCACGCTTCCAGCGCTGATTCCACAATCCCCTTGCCCTGCATTTCCAGTTCGCGGGCGAACTCGACGATCAGGATCGCGTTCTTGCACGCCAAGCCCATCAACACCACCAGGCCGACCTGCACGAACACATTGTTGTCGCCGCCGGTCAGCCACACGCCCAGCAACGCGGACAGCAGGGTCATCGGCACGATCAGGATCACCGCCAGCGGCAGGGTCCAGCTTTCGTACAGCGCAGCCAGCACCAGGAAGGCCAGCAACACCGCCAGCGGGAACACCACCAGTGCAGCCTTGCCTTGCGTGGCTTCCTGATAGCTCAGGTCGCTCCAGTCAATGCCCATGCCCGCCGGCAACGCGGTCGCCGCGATCTCCTTCACCTTGGTCATGGCTTCAGCCGAAGACAGCATGCGCGGGTCCGCTTCGCCGAGGATGTCGGCGGCCGGATAGCCGTTGAAACGGATCACCGGATCCGGACCATAAGTCTTGGTGATCTTGACCATGCTGCCGATCGGCACCATCTCGCCATTGACGTTGCGGGTGCGCAGGTTGCCGATGTCCTCGACGTCATCGCGGAACGAACCATCGGCCTGCGCGATCACCTGCCAGGTACGGCCGAACATGTTGAAGTCGTTGACGTAGGCCGAACCCAGGTAGGTCTGCAGCGTGTCGAACAGTTCGGTCAGCGGCACGCCCTGCGCCTTCGCCTTGACCCGGTCCACGTCCGCGTCCAGCTGCGGCACGTTGGCCTGGTAGCTGCTGATCGGGAAGCCCATGCCCGGTGTCTGCGAGGCTGCGCCCTGGAAGGCGTTGACCGCATTCTGCAGTGCGCCGTAGCCCTGGTTGGTGCGGTCCTCGATGAACAGCGAATAGCCCGAGCCATTGCCCAGTCCCTGGATCGGCGGCGGCATCAGCGCGAAGGCGAATCCTTCCTGGATATTCGAAATCTTCGCGTTCAGTTCATCGCTGATCTGCTTGGCGCTGTTCTTGCGCTGGTTGAACGGCTTCAGGGTGAAGAACGCCACGCCGCTGTTCGGGGTATTGGTGAACTGCAGCGGGTTCAGGCCCGGGAAGGCGATCTCGCTTTCCACGCCTTCGATGCCCTTGGCGATCGCCGCCACTTTCTTCAACGCCGCGTCGGTGCGCTCGATGGAAGCGCCTTCCGGCATCTTCACGCCCGCGATCAGATAGAGTTTGTCCTGCAGAGGGATGAAGCCGGCCGGCACCGCCTTGAACATCACGCCCGCGCCGATCAGCAGCACCACGTAGACCGCGAACACCGCACCACGCTTGCCGAGCGCACGCGACACCGCGCCCTCGTAACGCTGCGAGCCCTTCTTGAAAAATCGATTGAACGGACGGAACACCCAGCCGAACAAACGATCGATCAGGCGCGACGGCGCATCCTTGGCCGCGTCATGCGGCTTCAGCAGCTTTGCCGCCAACGCTGGCGACAAGGTCAGCGAGTTGATCGCCGAGATCACCGTGGAGATGGCGATGGTCACTGCGAACTGCTTGTAGAACTGGCCGGTCACCCCGGACAGGAACGCCATCGGCACGAACACTGCGCACAACACCAGTGCAATGGCGATGATCGGACCGGAGACTTCCCTCATCGCCTGGTGCGCCGCGGCCAATGGGGTCAAGCCTTCCTCGATATTGCGCTCCACGTTCTCGACCACGACGATGGCGTCGTCGACCACGATGCCGATCGCCAGCACCAGCCCGAACAGGGTCAGCGTGTTGATCGAGAAGCCCAGCAGGTAGAGCACGCCGAAGGTACCGACGATCGACACCGGCACCGCGATCAGCGGAATGATCGAGGCGCGCCAGGTCTGCAGGAAAAGGATCACCACCAGCACCACCAGCAGCGTGGCTTCCAGCAGCGTGGTGATCACGGCCTTGATCGAATCGCGGACGAAGATGGTGGTGTCGTAGACCGACTTGATCTCGATGCCCGGCGGCAGGGTCTTGCGGATTTCCTCCATCTTGCCAACCACCGCATCGCGGATTTCCAGCGCGTTCGCGCCCGGGGCCTGGAAGATGCCGATGGCCGAAGCGTTCATGCCGTCCAGTCGCGCACGCAAGGTGTAGTCGCCCGCGGCCAGCTCAATGCGGGCGACGTCGGAGAGACGCACGATCTCGCCATCGGCACCGGCCTTGAGCACGATGTTGCCGAACTCCTCGGTGCTGCTCAAGCGGCCCTTGGCATTGATCGGCAGCAGGAAGTCGCTGCCGTTGGCCATCGGCTCGGCGCCGAGCTGGCCAGCGGACACCTGCACGTTCTGCTCACGCACCGCACGCAACACGTCGCTGGCGGTCAGGCCCCGCGAAGCGACCTTGTCCGGATCCAGCCACAGGCGCATGGCGTAGTCGCCACCACCGAAGGCCTGCGCATCGCCGACGCCCGGGATCTTGGCCATTTCGTCCTTCACATGCAGCCGCGCGTAGTTGCGCAGGTACAGCGAGTCGTACTTGCCATCGGTGGACACCAGGTGCACCACCATCAGGAACACCGGCGACTGCTTCTGCGTGGTCACGCCCTGCCGGCGCACGTCCTCGGGCAGGCGCGCGAGCGCCTGGCTGACCCGGTTCTGCACGCGCACGGCCGCATCATCGGCATCCACGCCCTGCTTGAAAGTGACGGTCATCTGCAGCACGCCATCGGAACCGGCGACGGACTTGACGTACATCATGTCCTCGACGCCGTTGATGGCTTCCTCCAGCGGCGTGGCCACGGTTTCTGCGATCACCTTGGGGTTGGCGCCGGGATAGACGGTGCGCACCACCACGGAGGGCGGCACCACTTCGGGGTATTCGCCGATCGGCAGCATCGGGATCGCGATCAGGCCTGCGGCGAAGATCACGATCGACAACACCGCGGCGAAGATCGGCCGGTCGATGAAGAATCTTGAGAAGTCCATGGGTGGATTTCCTGTAACTGGGGAATCTGGAGAAAAGAGAACCCGTCTCCCTGCAAAGCAGGAAGCGGAACCCTTCTCCCGCTGTGCGGGAGAAGGTGCCCGGAGGGCGGATGAGGGCAGCTTTTTGCGATTGGGGAGCAAGCGCGAAAAGCACCCCTCCCCAACCCTCCCCTGCTTCGCAAGGGAGGGAGCTGTATCGCTACTTCATTGCTATCGCGGGTGCCGCTTCCGGCGCGCCCATCACCACGGTTTTGTCAGCCACCGGCATGCCTGGGAAGAACACCTTCTGC
>JBOHXX010000112.1:0-9219 GCA_050737675.1 Pseudoxanthomonas sp. | reverse complement strand
GGCCGAGGATGCGGCACAGGATCACCCGATTGACCGCGTCGTGGGCCACCACCAACAAGGTATCACCCGCGCCAAGGTCTTCGCTGGCGCGGGCGAGGCCCTGCCAGGAACGGTCGAGCACCTGCTGCAATGATTCACCACCCGGCATCAGCACGGTTTCCGGCTGCTCGCGCCAGGCACGCAGGCGCACGGGATCCTTGTCGTTGATTTCGCTGGCCAACAGGCCTTCCCACTCCCCATGGGCAATTTCCTGCAGCTCGATATCGGTGGTCAGCATCGGCAGGCGCGCTTCGCCCAAGGCCAATTCGGCAGTATGCCGCGCGCGCGACAACGGCGAGGCGACCGCGCGGGTGATTTCCACCTCCTGCAGGCGCTTACCCAAGGCCGTGGCTTGGGATTCGCCCACTGGCGACAACGGGATATCGATCTGGCCCTGGTAACGGCCTTCGGCGTTCCACGGCGTTTCGCCGTGACGGGCAAGCAGGATGCGCATGCGATGGGGAATCCAGTGGGGTTGGATCAGGCCGCCCGGGGATACCGGACGGCGACGGCAGCAAATGATACCGTCCCGGCGCGCCGGAACCGCGTTGGCAACGGCTTCGTGGCGGGCGTGACAGGCAGTCATCGGCGGCGGCGTATAATTCGCGCCCTCTCAGGCACGGGTCCGCACCATCATGGCGCAAACGATGAAGGCGCTGGTCAAGCGCGAAGCTGGCAAGGGCATCTGGATGGAACAGGTGCCGGTACCGCAACCCGGCCCCAACGAGGTCCTGATCAAGCTGGAAAAGACCGCGATCTGCGGCACCGACCTGCACATCTACCTGTGGGACGACTGGAGCCAGCGCACGATCAAGCCCGGCCTGACCATCGGCCACGAATTCGTCGGGCGCATCGCCGAACTTGGCTCGGCGGTCACCGGTTACGCCGTCGGCCAGCGCGTGTCGGCCGAAGGCCATATCGTCTGTGGCCACTGCCGCAACTGCCGCGGTGGACGCCCGCACCTGTGCCCCAACACCGTCGGCATCGGCGTGAACCGCAATGGCGCCTTCGCCGAATACATGGTGATTCCGGCCAGCAACCTGTGGCCGATCCCCGACCAGATTCCCAGCGAACTGGCCGCGTTCTTCGACCCCTACGGCAACGCCGCGCATTGCGCGCTGGAATTCGACGTGGTCGGCGAGGATGTGCTGATCACCGGTGCCGGTCCGATCGGCGTGATCGCCGCGGGCATCTGCAAGCACATCGGTGCGCGCAATGTCGTCGTCACCGACGTCAACGACTTCCGCCTGAAGCTTGCGGCCGACATGGGCGCCACGCGCGTGGTCAACGTGGCCAAGCAATCGCTGAAGGACGTGATGGCCGACCTGCACATGGAAGGCTTCGACGTGGGCCTGGAAATGAGCGGCAACCCGACCGCGTTCAACGACATGCTCGATTGCATGTACCACGGCGGCAAGGTCGCCCTGCTCGGCATCCTGCCCAAGGGCGCCGGCATCGACTGGGACCGGATCATCTTCAAGGGCCTGACCGTGCAGGGCATCTACGGCCGCAAGATGTACGAGACCTGGTACAAGATGACCCAACTGGTATTGGGTGGTTTTCCGCTGGGCAAGGTGCTGACCCACCAGCTGCCTATCGACGATTTCCAGAAGGGCTTCGACCTGATGGAAGAAGGCAAGGCGGGCAAGGTCGTGTTGAGCTGGAACTGAGTCCCTGCCGGTGATGCAAAAAGGGCGCCGATGGCGCCCTTTTTGCTGCCCGCACAACCGTTACCGTCAGCGTGCGTAGGTGACAGTCAACACCGCGCGATCGTCGGCCAGCTTGCCGAAGTTGATATCGCCATCATTGTCGGTGCCCACGTAGCCCAGGCCGACGCTGAAGTCGCCCCACGCCTTGCTGAGGGTGACCGAATAGTCGGTGTAGTCGCGGACGATCCCGGAGAAGGTCCCGTGGCCGACACTGCCGGCGAGGTTCAAATCCCATGGCAGGTCGGCATTGGCGCTGATCCCGTAATACCAGCCGTCTTCGCCGGAGTTGTAGACATCGTTGGTGTAGGTGAGCGTGCCGCTGACATGACCGCCCAGCGTCAGCTTCGTGAGCAGCTCGTTGTAGGCCAGGTCGCTGGAACCGCTGCCGCCGACGTAGTTGTAGCGGTTGAGCATCACGTCCAGGTTGACGAACTCGTCGCCCAGATCGGTGTTGTAGCCGATGAAGGTATCGACCTCGGCATCGGTGTCGTCGCCGAAGTCGACATTGGAAGCCCATACGCCCGCGTAGAAACCGATCGGCGCGGTGTAGGTGATGCCAGCCTGCAAGGCGGGCTTTTCATCGGTCTGCGACACACCACGGAAGGTGTAGTCGGAGGTAGCCGCGACGGACCAGCTGATCGGGGATTCCGCTTCTTCGACCACGGCATCCGCATCCTGCGCAAGGGACACGAGCGGCATCGCCGCCAGAACGAGGGCAACTGCGAAACTGAGCTTTACTGGCTTCATCCGGATTCTCCTAGTGGGCTATGTGGGGTGTTGCGGAGTGGCGTCGTCAAGGCATCGTAATCACAAATTCACGATTTTTTAACCGAATTGATATTGCGACGCAACATCAGCCCCCGTCAAGTACCCCAGGCGCAAAGAGTGGATAAAGATTCGGCCCCTGCCGCGGGGCGGATTTCAAGCGGAAAAGATCCCGAACCGGGTCGCCGCCAGCCTGACTTCGGAGCCGGCGGCATGCACCGGGGCATCGGCGCCTGCAGGCAGTTCCAGTTCCACCTCGGTGTCTCCGGCATGCAGTCGAGCCCAGAGACGCTGGCGCGGACCACTGCGCTGGCTGGACAGGACCGTCGCCGGCCAGCCCTCCCAGGTTTCAGTGAGCTGCAGATGCTCCGGCCGCACATACAACTCGACTGCGCCCTGCCCCGTAGCAGCGCCGGGTGCGGCCAGGTCGAGACCGGCGACCTGCAGGCGGCCGTCGCGCCACTCGCCGGGCAAGCGGTTGACCGCGCCCACGAAGGAATAGACGAAGGGACTGGCCGGCTGGTCGTAGGTTTCGGCCGGGCTGCCGAGCTGTTCGATGCGTCCCCGGTTGAGGATAGCCACCCGGTCGGCCAGCTCCAGTGCCTCTTCCTGGTCGTGGGTGACGAACACCGTGGTCAGGCCGGTACGGTCGTGCAGTTCACGCAGCCAGCGGCGCAGGTCGCGGCGTACCTGGGCATCAAGCGCGCCGAAGGGTTCGTCCAGCAGCAGCACTTTCGGTTCGATCGCCAGCGCGCGCGCCAGCGCGACGCGTTGGCGCTGGCCGCCGGAAAGCTGTGAAGGGAAGCGCGATTCCAGTCCGTCCAGTTGCACCAGCGACAGCAGTTCGCTGACCCGCTCGCGGATCCGCGCATCCGGCCAGCGCTCGCCGCCGCGGCGCACGCGCAAACCGAAGGCGATGTTCTCGCGCACGTTCATGTGCCGGAACAAGGCGTAATGCTGGAACACGAAACCCACTTTGCGCGCCTGCACGCTCAGCTGCGAAGCGTCCTCGCCTGCCAGCAGCACGCGTCCGGCATCGGCATGGTCCAGCCCGGCGATCACCCGCAGCAGCGTAGTCTTGCCGGAGCCGGAAGGGCCGAGCAGTGCCAGGAGTTCGCCTTGGCGCACGTTGAGACTGATGTCGTCGAGCGCGGTGAAGTCGCCGTAACGCTTGCTCAGGTTTTCGATGCGGATGGTCATGGTTGCGATCTCAGTGACGGTGATTGGCGGCCAGCGATTCGCCGTGGCGCCATTCCAGGTAAGCCTTCAGTACCAGCGTGACCAGCGCGCTGACCGCAAGCAGCGAAGCCACCGCGAACGCAGCGCCATAGTTTTGCGAAATATCGTTGTAGAGGACCTCCACATGCAGCGGCAACGTATTGGTGCGTCCGCGGATGTGGCCGGACACCACCGACACCGCACCGAATTCGCCCATCGCGCGTGCGCTGCACAACAGCACGCCATACAGCAGCGCCCAGCGGATGTTGGGCAGGGTCACGCGCCAGAAGGTCTGCCAGCCGCTGGCGCCCAGGCTCAATGCCGCCAGTTCCTCGTCGGTGCCCTGCTGCTCCATCAGCGGCATCAGTTCGCGCGCGATGAACGGGAAGGTGACGAAGGTCGTGGCCAGGACGATGCCGGGCGTGGAGAAGATGATCTTCGGCAGTTGCAAGGTGAATTCGCCCAGCCAGGGCAGGCGGGAATGCCAGCCTTCGTCGATCAGCGGCCAGGCCCAGCCCTGCGCGCCGAAGATCAGCACGAACACCAGGCCCGCGACTACCGGCGACACCGCGAACGGCAGGTCGATCAGGCTCACCAGCAGGCGCTTGCCGCGGAATTCGTGCTTGCTCACCACCCATGCGGCGGCGATGCCGAACACCAGGTTCAACGGCACCACTATCCCGGTCACCAGCAAGGTGAGCTTGATCGCGGCCAGCGCATCGGCCTCGGTGATCGCGGCGATGAACGCCTGCACGCCGCCACTCAGCGCCTGCACGAACACCAGCAGCAACGGCAGCAGCAGGAACCCGAGCAGGAACAGCAAGGCAGTCGCGACCAACAGCCAGCGGATCCAGCGCGGCTCGGCGGTGGCGGCAATACGCGAACGAGGGGCGCTGACCGATTCCAGGAGAGACTCCTGCGAGGGGAAGGGAATGACGGCGGAAATCGCTTCGCTCATCTTAGCGCCCCCTCCGCACCAGCTTCGACTGCAAGGTGTTGATGGCCAGCAACACCGACAGCGACAGCAGCAGCATCGCCAGGGCGATGGCGGTCGCGCTGGCGTAGTCGTATTCATCCAGGCGGAAGGTGATCAGCAATGGCGCGATCTCGGTCAAGCCCGGGAGATTGCCGGCGATGAAGATCACCGAGCCGTATTCGCCCACGCCACGCGCGAAGGCCAGGCCGAAGCCGGCCAGGATCGCCGGCAGCAAGGCTGGCAACACCACCCGCGTCACCGTCTGCCAGCGATTGGCGCCGAGCGTCGCGGCGGCTTCCTCAAGTTCGCGCTCCACTTCCAACAGCACCGGTTGCACCACCCGCACAACGAACGGCAGGCCGATGAACACCAAGGCCACGGTGATGCCCAGCGGCGTATAGGCGACCTTGATGCCGATTTCGGCCAGCCAGCGCCCGATCCAGCCGCTCGGTCCGTACAGCGAAGTCAAGGCAATGCCGGCCACTGCGGTCGGCAGCGCGAACGGCAGGTCGATCATCGCGTCGAACACGCGCTTGCCCGGGAATGGATAACGCACGAACACCCAGGCCACCAGCGTGCCCATCACTGCATTGAAAGCGGCCGCCGCCAGCGCGGTACCGAAGCTCAGCTCCAATGCCGCCAGCACGCGCGGCTCGGTCCAGATATTCCACAAGCCCCGCCAACCCAGGCCGCCGGCCTTGATGAAGAGGCCGGCGAGCGGAATCAACACGATCAACCCCAGCCAGGCCAGCGTATAGCCCAGGCCCAGGCCGAAACCGGGCATGACCCGCCTTCGTCGGCCGCGCCCGATCAACGGGGGCGTTGACGGGGACGCCGATGGGGATGTTGCCGCCATCGGTTATTTTTCCGCTTGGATCTGGTCGAACACACCGCCTTCGGCGAAGTGCGTGGCCTGCGCCTTGGCCCACGAACCGAATACCTGGTTCAGGGTCACCAGTTCGACCTTCGGGAAACGTGCGATGTCGGCCGGATCCGCGTACTGCGGATAACGCGGCCGGTAATAGTTGCGGGCCGCGATCTTCTGCCCTTCCGGCGAATACAGGAATTGCAGGTAGGCCTGCGCCACTTCGCGGGTGCCATGCTTGTCCACGTTCCGGTCGACCAGAGCGACCGGTGGTTCGGCCAGGATGGAAAGCTTCGGCACCACGATCTCGAACTTGTCCGGCCCCAGTTCCTGCACGGAAAGGATCGCCTCGTTCTCCCAGGCGATCAGTACGTCGCCGATGCCGTTCTGCACGAAGGTCGTGGTGGAACCGCGTGCGCCGGTATCCAGCACCGGCACATTGCGGAACAGCGCACGGACCATGTTGCGGGTCTTGGTTTCATCGCCGTTGAAGATCTTCAATCCGTAGGCCCACGCCGCCAGGTAGTTCCAGCGCGCGCCGCCCGAGGTCTTCGGATTGGGCGTGATC
The DNA here is from genome assembly GCA_050737675.1 of Pseudoxanthomonas sp. Classification (GTDB taxonomy): domain Bacteria; phylum Pseudomonadota; class Gammaproteobacteria; order Xanthomonadales; family Xanthomonadaceae; genus Pseudoxanthomonas_A. The sequence continues at coordinate 3,079 of JBOHXX010000112.1, read as the reverse complement.
ACGGCGACGCCGGGACGCAGCAGGTCGGGCCAGTCCTTGATCTTCTTCGGGTTGCCCTTGCGCACCAGGAACACGATCGTCGAGGTGTACGGGGAACTGTTTTCCGGCAACCGCTTCTGCCAGTCGGCGGGAAGCAGTTTCGCGCGCTGGGCGATCGAGTCGATGTCGTAGGCCAGGGCCAGCGTCACCACATCGGCCTCCAAGCCATCGATGACCGCGCGCGCCTGCTTGCCCGAACCGCCATGCGAATTTTCTATTTCGACTTTCTGGCCCTTCTTCTGCTGCCAGTCCCTGGCGAAGGCGGCATTGAACTCGCGATAGAGCTCACGGGTAGGATCGTAGGAGACATTGAGCAGCTTCACGTCTTTGGCGGCCGCGGCGGCCGCCAGCGTCATGCCGAAGGCGAGCAGCAAGGTCCGGAGTGGCGATGGGATCGATTTCGGTTTCATTGGAAAAGACTCCGGTCTGGTTTCGAAAAGCTACTTTCAGAAGGCTACTTGCAGGCGCGTGAACACGACTTTTTCATCTTCGCGGTCCGCGCCCGCGGCTGCGCCGCCGTCGAGGCTGGTCTGCAGGTAATTCACTACCAGCTTGAGGTTGCTGTTGAGATACCAGTTCAGGCCCAGGGTCCAGGACGTGGCCTTGCTGGCCGCGACGGAAGGATCGGCGAACAGGGGGAAGGCGGCATCATCGATATCGAGGGCACCATAACGACCCACTACTTCGAACGCACCCCAGCCGCCCGTTCCCGGGCTGAAAGGCTGCGAAGGCTTGACCACGCCGCGATAGCCGGCGTCCTCGCCAGTCAGCACGTAACTGGCGGTCGCCTGCCAGGCCTTGTTGGAAATGTCCTCGCTGACTCCATCGACGCTCACTTCCTGCTTCGACACGATGTACTCGGCCAGCAGTCCGAAGGCGTTGCGATAGTAGTAACCCTGCGGCGACCACCTGCTCTGCTGGCCGTCGGCCAGGACCGCCGAACGGTAGTTGAAGAACTGCACTTGTCCGGGCGTGCGATAGCGGGCCAGGAAGTTGTTGCCGCTGCCTTCCTTGTCGCCGACGCTGGCGCCGATGCCGAACCCCAGTCCGGACAGCGCATTGGCGCTGTTCTTGAAGGGCTCGAAGAAGATCCGTCCCGCGTACTCGAAGTTGTTGTCCGGATTGGTGGTCACAGCATCGCGGCCATCCACGGTGCCGTTGAACACGCCGATGGCATAACCCAGGCGCCCATCCGCGAAATCGCCTTGCAACTGGATGCCTATGTCGCGGTTCGGCGCAAGCTCGCTGGCGAGCGAGCGCTCGATATCCGAAAGCGCCGAAGACGATTGCAGGCGTTCCAGTCCGACCGGCGAGGTGAACTTGCCGGCACGCAGCGTGTAGGCCGGATCGAAGCGCAGGTCCACGTAGGCATCGACGATGCTGGCGCTGTCACCGGCGAATTCAGGCGTGAACCGGAAACCCACCAGCTTGCCCAGGTATCCTTCAATGATCGGCCGCGCGGTCCGCAGCAGGAAAGTGCCGTTCTGGGGTACCGCATCGTCGTTGAGGAAGAAGCGGCCATCGCCCTGGATAAGGCCGCGGATCTTCACTTCATAGTCACCGTTGGCGGACTTGAACGAAGCGCCCTTGTCGTTCACCGCGATCACCGGCGCCTCCTTGGCCTTGGTCGCCTGGTCCTCCTGCTGCAACTCCAGCTTGCGCTCCAGGATGCGCAGGCGCTGGTCCAAGTCGGCCAATCCCGGCTCTGCGGGCGCGCCTTCTTCGACCCCTGCCGAGATCGATCCACCGACCCGGCGTTCCAGCGCTTCCAAGCGCTGTTGCAGCTCTTCCACGGTCAGCTTGCCTTGCGCCCAGACCGGCACGGACAGCGAACAGGCCAATGCGCCCAACAGCATGGCACCCTGCCCTTTGCTCCTGTTCCGTTCCGCTCGAGTTCGCATTGCACTGCCTCCTGTCAGATGGCCGCGAGGCCGGACTGCAGATGCTGCGCATGCACAATCCCGCGGAGAAATGAATTAAGGAACCCGGCTTATGTCGGATTGGCATGAACAGAGCCGGTCGAGCGGCTCGCCTGCATGGCTGATTGTTAAACTGGCCATCTTCCTGAACAAGCCATCCTCATGTCCAACTCATCGACCACGCCCGCTCTTACCGCGCACTACGCCGCCGAACTGGATTCGATCCGCGCCCAGGGCCTGTTCAAGGCCGAGCGCGTCATCACCAGCCCACAATCCGCCGAGATCGAATTGGCCGATGGCCGCACGGTGCTGAACTTCTGCGCCAACAACTACCTGGGCCTGGCCGACCATCCCGACATCATCCAGGCCGCCAAGGACGCACTGGATACGCATGGCTTCGGCATGGCCAGCGTGCGTTTCATCTGCGGCACCCAGGACCTGCACAAGCAACTGGAAGCGAAGATCGCGGAATTCTTCGGCACCGGGGACACCATCCTCTATGCCGCCTGCTTCGACGCCAACGGCGGCCTGTTCGAGCCGTTGCTGGGTGAGGACGATGCGATCATTTCCGACGCGCTCAACCATGCCTCGATCATCGATGGCGTGCGCCTGTGCAAGGCCAAGCGATTCCGCTACGCCAATTGCGACATGGCCGACCTCGAAGCGCAGCTGCAGGCCGCCGATGCGGCCGGATGCAAGACCAAGCTGATCACCACCGACGGCGTGTTCTCGATGGACGGCTTCATCGCGCCACTGGATGAAATCACCGCGCTGGCCCGCAAGTACGGCGCGCTGGTGCATATCGACGAATGCCACGCGACCGGCTTCCTCGGCGCGACCGGGCGCGGTTCGGCGGAGGTCAAGGGCGTGCTCGACCGGATCGACATCATCACCGGCACCCTGGGCAAGGCCATGGGCGGCGCGCTGGGCGGCTTCACCACCGCCAGGAAGGAAGTGATCGAACTGCTGCGCCAGCGCTCGCGTCCCTACCTGTTCTCCAACTCGCTGCCACCGCATGTCGTCGCTGCCGGGATCAAGGCTTTCGACATGCTGTCCTTGGCAGGGGAATTGCGCGAACGGCTGGCGGAAAACACCAGTTATTTCCGCGAGCGGATGACCGC
>JBOHXX010000111.1:0-9257 GCA_050737675.1 Pseudoxanthomonas sp. | reverse complement strand
TTGCAGGGCGCACTCGATTATCCCTATGGTTGCGCCGAGCAGACCACCAGCAAGGGCTATGCCGCGCTGGAACTGGATGACGCCACCGCCAAGATGCTGGGAGTGAAAGGACTGGATGCGAAGAAACGCCGTGAGCGCATGGAAGGCGCGTTCGGGCGGCTGGCCTCGATGCAGGTTTCCACCGGGCACTTCTCGATGTGGGGCGATGATGGCTACGTCAATCCCGGCCTGACCCCGTACATCGTGGAATTCCTGCTGGACGCGAAGGAAGGCGGCTTCGCTGTGCCTGACGCCGTATTGCAGAAGGCATTGAATCGACTCAGTGAAGACCTGCTGTCGGGTGGCGCGCAGTTCTATGGCTACGATTCGCGCGATCATCTGAAGTTCGCCAGCCAGGCTTATTCGGGCTATGTGCTTGCGCGGGTGAACCGTGCGCCCTTGGGCACCCTGCGTGCGTTGTACGACAACGAACGCGGCAAGAGCCTGACCGGCTTGCCGTTGGTCCACCTTGGCATCGCCTTGTCGCTGCAGGGCGACAAGAAACGCGGTGAGAAAGCGATCGCCGATGGTTTCGCCAAGACCGGCGACCGCCCCGGTTACCTGGGCGACTACGGCAGTCGTATCCGTGACGACGCACTGATGATCGCGCTGGTCCACGAGCGCAAGCTGGGCAAGCCCGAATACGAGGCGCGCTCGGTCGCGTTAGGTCGTGAACTGGATGCACGCCGCAACAGTGGCTGGATGTACCTGAGCACGCAGGAGCAGATCGCGCTGGCACGGCTGGGCAAGGCCCTGATGGTCGACCAGAAGAAACTGGTCTCCGGCACTTACAGCGTCGGCGGCGAGAGCGAAGCGGTCGCGGCGACCCGGATTTTCGGCCGAGGGTTCGATTATGCGACCCTTGCCAAGGGCGTGAAATTCACGCCCGAAGGCACGCCGCCCTTGTTCGCCAGCCTGGAGATCGCGGGCATACCGCGCACCGCCCCGGCTTTCGACAACAAGCAGATCGGCATAGAGCGCAAGTACTACACGACCGACGGCAAGGAGTGGAAAGGCAGCACCTTGAAGGAAGGCGAGGCCTTGATCGTGCGGGTCAGCATCACGCCCAATGTCAGCATGCCGGATGCGTTGTTCACCGACTTGTTGCCTGCGGGACTGGAGATAGAGAACTTCAACCTCGGCGACGCCAAACAGTGGGCTGACGTTGTGGTGGATGGCATCGAGATCACCGATCGCTCCAGCTCGGCCGACGTCAAGCACGAGGAGTTCCGCGACGACCGCTACGTGGCCGCGCTGAAACTCGATCGCGGCGACGCGGCCAAGGTTTTCTACCTGGTCCGTGCGGTCACGCCCGGCACCTACACGGTGCCGCCGCCGCTGGTCGAAGACATGTATCGCCCGGATATCCGCGGCGTGGGCAAGTCGACGCCTGCGACGATCACGGTGGTGCAGCCGTAAAAGCAGGAAAGAGTGGAGAGGAGTGAGGCGTGAGTAGGAGCATGGAGTGCGTAGAAGTTTGAGGGAAAGGAGGAGCGCGAAGTGTCAGCGTCGATAAGGAAACTGCGTTCTCGCTCACTTCTCATTCCTCCTCACTCACTCCTTGCCCTTGTGCGCTGGGGAACCGTGACCTTTTTGGTGGCGTTGCTAGTCCTTGATCTCGCATTCCCCCCGCCGCTCCCAAGAACCCGTGACACCAGCACACTGGTAGTCGCACGCGATGGCACGCCGCTGCGCGCTTTCGCAGACAGCAATGGCGTGTGGCGCTATCCGGCCACTATGGAAACCGTGTCTCCGCTGTACCTGCAGGCGCTGCTGAATTACGAGGACCGCTGGTTCTGGAAACACCCCGGCGTGAATCCATGGGCCTTGCTGCGCGCGGGCGGGCAGTGGCTGCACGGAGGGCGCATCGTTTCCGGCGGCTCGACCTTGACCATGCAGGTCGCGCGCATCCTCGATCCGCATACGCGCACGCCGTGGGGAAAGGCCAAGCAACTGCTACGTGCATTGCAATTGGAAGCGCACCTTTCCAAGCGGGAAATCCTGCAGCTGTACCTGGAGCGCGCACCGTTCGGCGGCACCATCGAAGGCGTCGAAGCGGCCAGCTGGGCCTACCTCGGCAAGCCGGCATCGCGGCTATCGCAGGCCGAGGCGGCCTTGCTCGCGGTACTTCCGCAATCGCCCAGCCGGCTGCGTCCGGATCGGCATCCCGAAGCCGCACGCAAGGCGCGCGACAAGGTGCTTCAACGCATGGTCGCGCTCGGCGTATGGACCCAGGCGCAGGTGGACGACGCGCGCATCGAACCGGTCGTGGCCCGCTCGCTGAAGTCGCCACTCAGCGCCGCCTTGCTCGCCGAACGCCTGCACCAGGCCGATCCGAAAGCCGCGCGCATAGTTTCCAGCATCGATCCCGGATTGCAGCGCACCCTGGAAGAACGCGTTTCCGCTTATTTCTCCAATCTTCCGGAGCGGACCTCCGCCGCCCTGCTGGTGGTCGACAACGCCAGCCTGCAGGCGCGCGCCTATGTCGGTTCGGTGACCTTCGGCGACAAGCAGCGCCTTGGCCATGTGGACATGGTCCAGGCCTGGCGCTCGCCGGGATCCACGTTGAAGCCTTTCCTCTACGGATTGGCACTGGATGACGGGTTGATCCATTCGGAAAGCCTGATGGTCGATGCGCCGCAGACCTTCGGCGGCTACCGGCCAGGGAATTTCGATTCGGCGTTCAACGGTCCGATCGGCGCGGCTGAGGCATTGCGGCTTTCCTTGAACGTGCCGGCAGTGGACCTGCTGGATCGTGTGGGCCCCGTGCGTTTCTCCGCACGCCTGGCCAATGGCGGCATCGAGTTGAAATACCCGCGCGGCGGCAAACCCAACCTTGCGATGATCCTGGGCGGCACCGGTGCGCGACTGGAAGATCTGGTCGGCGCGTTCGCCGCCTTCAACCGGGATGGTCTGGCCGGACGCGTGCGTTATACCGAGGCCGACCCGGTGATCGATCGCCGCATGATGTCGCCGGGTGCGGCCTGGATCTTGCGCGAAATCCTCGAGGCCAATCCACGGCCCGGCTACGGATTGGGCACGTTCGATATCGGCTCGCGGCCACGCGTAGCCTGGAAGACCGGCACTAGTTACGGCTTCCGCGATGCGTGGGCGATTGGCGGCACGCGTCGCTACACGGTCGGTGTATGGGTAGGCCGGCCGGATGGCACGCCGTTGCCAGGCCAATATGGCGCGGTCACTGCGCTGCCGTTGATGTTCGAAGTGATCGACAGCCTGCCGCGTGAGCGCAGCGATGGCGTTCCAGCGCCGCCGCCCGCCAACGTGGCCGAGGTCGAAATCTGCTGGCCGCTCGGCCTGCCGCCCGAAGCCGAAGCGCCACGACTCTGCCAGCGCCGAATGAAGGCGTGGACGCTGGACGGCGCGATTCCACCGACCTTCGCCGAACGCGATGCGCGGCTGTGGAACGCGGGACGCGAACGCTTCGAGGTGGATGCGAACACCGGCCTGCGGCTCTCGGCTGAATGCGCGCAGCCGCACCAACCACGCAATGCGGAAATCGCGCGCTGGCCGGCATTAGCTTCGCCCTGGCTGTCGGCGCAGGTACGCAAGGAATCCAGATTGCCTGCGTTGTCCCCCGATTGCATCGCCGACGGTCGCGAGGCTTCCACCGAGTTACGCATCGAGGGATTGAACGACCGGGCTACCATTGCCCGTGCGCCGGGCAGCACGCATGGTGCGCGATTGCAGATGCGTGCGCTGGGTACGGACACGAAGGTGCAGTGGCTGCTGGATGGGAAATGGATTGCCGAGACCAACGGCGCGCAAAGCTTCCAGCGCGACTTTGAAGAGCCTGGCGAACACACGTTGACTGCCCTTGCCGAAAGCGGCGCGTGGACGCGGGTCGCTTTCCGGGTGCTGCTGTAAGGAAGCGCGTAGGAGCGACGTAAGTCGCGAAACAAAACCCTCGGCATGCTTCTTGAGGTGAGAGGCTTGCCCAGTCGCGACTTGCGTCGTTCCTACGCGCTACTGCTACTTACCTATCCAGCCATCCAGCAGGTCGGAAAACTCGTCGGCATGCTCTTCTTCCTGGGCCAGGATCGATTCCAGGATGCGCTTGGTGGTGGTGTCGCGGTCGCCGATGTAATTGATCATCTCGCGATAGCTGTCGATCGCGATGCGTTCGGCGATCAGGTCTTCCTTGACCATGTCGCGCAAGTCCTGGCCTTCCTTGTACTCGGCGTGCGAGCGCTTGGTCAGCGTATCCGGATTCAAGTCCGGTTCGCCGCCTAACTGCACGATACGCTCGGCGAGCAGGCTGGCATGCGCCTGTTCCTGTTGCGCGTGCTCCAGGAACTCGGCCTTGATCGAATCGGCGAGCATGCCCGAGGCGGTGAAATAGTGACGGTAGTAGCGCAGCACGCAGACCCATTCGGTCGCCAACGCGTCGTTGAGCAGCTTGATCACCACCTTCTTGTCCGCAAGATAGGTGCGGGTGACCGCGCCGTCGCTGATGTTCTTGCGTGCATTGGCACGCAGGGTGGCGGTGTCGGTCAATACGCCACCACTGGACGAAGGCGGCTTGGCGGACGCGGTTGCTTTCTGCGGTTTCGGCTTGCTGGCTGGCTTGGACATTGGCTGGCCTTGTGGGTTGATGGAAAGGAAGTCAGTGGGGCAGGTTTTCCAGGACATGCTCGGCGGAAGACACCTTGAATTCGCCGGGCGATTCGACCCACAACTGCTTGACGACACCGTCTTCGGCGTACAACGCATAGCGCTTGGAACGCACGCCCATGCCATATCCGCTGGCATCCATCTCCAAGCCCAGCGCACGGGTGAAATCGGCATTGCCGTCGGCCAGCATCTGCAGGCCGTCGGGCACGTCTTGCGACCTTCCCCACGCCTGCATCACGAAGGGATCGTTGACCGAAACGCAGTACACATCGATACCGCGCTTGCGGAACTCGTCGAAGTGCTGGACGAAGCCGGGCAGGTGGCGTTCCGAGCAGGTCGGAGTGAATGCCCCAGGCACCGCGAACAGCACGGCGTTGTGACCCTGGAACAGGGTCGGCGTGTCGACCGTCTCCACACCTTCGCGGATACGCTTGAGGGTGATCTCGGGAATGGCATCGCCGGTCTGGATGGTCATGGAGGCTCCTGGAGGATGAATGAAGGGTAGGCGCGGGGATGGTAAGGCTGCGTCAAAGGTACTTGAAAAGCCTGCGCTGGCACTCATCTCGGAGTCATGACGGCCTGGTGCCGTCGCAACCAAGACCCAGTACCAGGAGTTCCAGCATGAGCATCGTCCGTTACCACCACTGGCCGCGCCACGCCGCGCGCCAGGAGCAGATCAACCACCTGTTCGAACGCTTCTTCGACAAGGGCGCCGCGAATACGGCTGCCGAAGCGGGCCAGGCCGAAGCCGGCCAGTGGGTGCCCCGCGTGGATGTCCGCGAGGAAGCCGAACGCTTCGTCATCCTTGCCGACCTGCCGGGCATCGAGCCCGACCAGATCGAGATCCAGATGGACAAGGGCGTCCTGAGCATCAAGGGCCAGCGCAAGGGCGAACCGGCCACCGGGACTTCGCGCTATTCGCGGGTCGAGCGTCGCCAGGGCGGTTTCCATCGCGATTTCAGCCTTCCCGACAGCGCGGATGCCGAAGGCATTGTCGCCAGCGGCCGCAACGGCGTGCTGGAAATCAGCATTCCCAAGAAGGCCGAATCCACCCCGCGCCGCATCCAGGTGGGCAGTCCGTCGGTGCAGTAAGCGGTCGGAGGCCGTGCCGTCTGCTATCGGTACGGCCCCACCAACGCAGCCAGTAAGTAGAATCGGCTCGCAATCGCAGGATTGCGGGCCGATTGTTCGAGAGGTAAGCGATGCAGTTCAAGGATTATTACCAGGTACTCGGGGTCGAGCCGACCGCAGGCGACGCCGAGATCAAGACCGCTTACCGGCGGATGGCACGCAAATACCATCCCGATGTCAGCAAGGAGGCCGGCGCCGAAGACAAGTTCAAGGGCGTCAATGAAGCTTACGAAGCGCTACGCGACCCGCAGAAGCGCAAGGCCTATGACCAGTTGCGTGCGCAGGGTTACCGGCCTGGTGAGGAATTCCGCCCGCCACCCGATTTCGGGCGTGGTGGCGCGGGCGGCGGCCAGGGTTTCGATTTCGAGGAAGTGTTCGGCAGCGACGGTACGCCCGGCGGCGGCTTCAGCGATTTTTTCGAAGGCCTGTTCGGGCGTCGCGCGCAGTCGGGCCCCGCGCCGCGCGGCCCGCGCCCGCCCGGTGACACGCGGGCGAAGGTATCGGTGCCGCTGCAGGCGATCCATGACGGCGGCAACGTGCGACTGGATATCAATGGCAAGCATCTGGACGTGCGCGTACCCAAGGGCGTACGACCGGGACAGGTGATCCGCCTGGGTGGGCAGGGCAGCGGTGGCGGCAACCTGCTGCTGGAAGTCGAATATGCCGCACACCCGGAATTCGAAGTGGACGGACGCAACATCATCTACGTACTCCCCGTCGCCCCGTGGCAAGCAGCCCTGGGCGCGACAGTCAGCGTGCCGACACTGGGTGGAGCGGTGGAGTTGAAGGTGCCCGCCGATTCGGAGGCAGGACGCAAGCTGCGCTTGCGCGGACGCGGCCTGCCGGGTGCGCCGGCGGGCGATCAGATCGTGGAGCTGGAAATCACCGCCCCACGCGCGGTAAACGAACGCCAGCGCACCATTTACCGGATGCTGGCGAGTGCGTTCGAAGGAAACGACGAGGAATAGCGAACGGGGCGGTGACCGCCCCGTGTGTGCCTCAAGCAGCGCTTGGCGGCGGAGCTTCGGTGGTGCTGAAAATGCGTTCGATGACTTCGGCCAGCTCGTCTTCCGAGAACGGCTTGGTCAGGTAGGCCTTGGCGCCTTGGCGCAAGCCCCACATGCGGTCGGTGTCCTGGTCCTTGGTGGTGACCAGGATGACCGGGATGTGCCGGGTATTGCTGTCGCGGCTCAGTGTGCGCGTGGCCTGGAACCCGTTGAGGTTCGGCATCACCACGTCCATCAGCACCATGTCGGGCAATTCGCGCTTGGCGACTTCCACGCCCGCGGCGCCATCTTCGGCGGTCAATGATTCGTGACCCAGCTTCTCGACGATGCGCTGTATGCCCAGCAGCTGGGAAGGCGAATCGTCGACTATCAGAATGCGCGCCATGCTTTACCCCAAGTTGTCCCCAGTCGCGATTGTAGTGTGACTTTGCGCTTACGGAAAATGGGGGAGAGTCAGGCGGACGTGACAGGGCTCGTGTTTAACCGGTTTTGACCAGGGTACGGCCGAAGGATTGGCCCGAAAGCATGCCGTTGAACGCCTCCGGAAGCCCTTCCAGCGTCGTTTCCCGCCTGCAGATGGTCTCTAGGCGCCTCGGTTTCCAGTCGTCGGCCAGATGCCGCCAGATATCGTCACGTATACCGCGGGCGGTCCCGGCCGAGGCCACGCCCAGCAGGGAGACACCGCGGATGATGAAAGGCATCACCGTGGTAGGCAGGTCGTGGGTGGCCACCAGGCCGGCGGAAGCGACATTGCCATAAGGAGCGGTCTGCGCCAGCAGGCTGGCCAGCATGCCTCCGCCTACGTTGTCCAGGCCGCCGCCAAAGCGCACCGATTCCATCGGGCGCTTGCTGTCCAGTACCTCGCGCCCCAGTACCTGCGCGGCGCCGATTGATTGCAGATAGTCGGCCTGGTCGGCCTTGCCGCTGACCGCATGTACTTCGAAACCGGCACTGCTGAAGATATCCACGGCCAGCGAACCGACCCCGCCGGTGGCGCCGGTGACTGCGAGCGGGCCAAGCTCCGGGATCTGCCGGTTGTCCAGCATGCGATACAGCGCCAACGCCGCGGTGAAGCCGGCGGTGCCCAGGATCATGCTCTCGCGCAGGCTCATTCCAGGGGGCAGGGGAATGACCCATTCCGACTCCAACCGTGCGTATTGCGCATAGCCGCCATCGCGGGTTTCGCTGAGCCCCGAGCCGGTGACCAGCACCGCGTCGCCTTCCTTGAACGCGGGATCGGTGCTGGCGACGACATGCCCGGCGACATCGATGCCGCCGACCAGCGGGAACCTGCGCAGGATCTTGCCCTGGCCGGTGCCGGCCAGCGCATCCTTGAAATTGACCGAGGAGTAGGCGGTCTTGATGACGACTTCGCCCGGATTGAGATCATCCAGCGAGATCGATTCGATGCCGGCACGATAGCCGGCGGCGTCGCTGTGGATGCGGAAGGCGGGGAAGGAAGCAGGAACGGCCATGGATATCGCTCGTCATTCCGGCGAATGCCGGGGTCCATGCGCGTGATTCTGGTGCAGCAGGCAGCAAACGGAAAGCGGTCCCCTTGCTACTTTCGTCTTGCTGTTGCGGCGCGTGCCTATATAACTTCAGCGCAAGGCCGTACGTCGCTTCTCGTCTATCCACTTCGAAGCCTGGGCAGGTTTGTACTCGCGCATCCATTGCAGCATCGCGGCGATGTCCTCGCCGTGCCACAGGTCGGTGCGCTGTTCGACATGCAGGAAACGTTCTTCGACCATGCGGTCGATCATGCCGATCAGCGGCGCATAGAAGCCATCGGCATCGAGGAAGGCGCAGGGCTTGTTGCCGATGCCCAACTGGCGCCAGGTCAGCATTTCGAATATCTCCTCCATGGTGCCGAAGCCGCCTGGCAAGGCGACGAAGCCATCGGACAGGTCGAACATGCGGGACTTGCGTTCGTGCATGGAGCCAACGACCTCCAGCGAGGTCAGGCCGGGGTGGGCCACTTCCCAGTCAACCAGTTGCTGCGGGATCACACCGGTGACTTCACCGCCGGCCTGCAGCACGGCATTGGCCACCATGCCCATCAGGCCGGTGTTACCGCCGCCGTAGACCAGGCGCATGCCGTCGCGTGCAATGCGGTCGCCCAGCGCCATTGCGCGCTCGGCATAGATGGCTTTGCTGCCGGGGTTGGAGCCGCAATAAACGCAGATGGATTTCATTCTTCTACCAGTCCTTCGTTGTGTTCAAAACGGAAAAAGGGTGAACGTGCATGACACGGTTCACCCCTTTCCCATCCTGCCGGGCAGGCAGGATCGATCTTGATCAGTTGACCTTGTGGATCGAGCGCTTGTCGACCGCCATCGCGGCATCGTGGATCGCTTCGGACAGGGTCGGGTGCGCGTGGCAGATACGGGCTAGGTCGTCGGCCGAGCCGTTGAACTCCATGGTGATCACGCCTTCATGCACCAGCTC
>JBOHXX010000110.1:0-9598 GCA_050737675.1 Pseudoxanthomonas sp. | reverse complement strand
GTTCAACACCGTGCGTGAAGCGGTCGAAGCCACCGGCGCCGACGCCTCGGTGATCTACGTGCCGCCGCCGTTCGCGGCCGACGCGATCCTCGAAGCCGCCGATGCGGGCATCACCGTCATCGTCTGCATCACCGAAGGCATCCCGGTGCTGGACATGCTGCGGGTCAAGAACACCCTGAAGGGCTACCCGGACGTGACCCTGATCGGCCCCAACTGCCCCGGCATCATCACCCCGGGCGAGTGCAAGATCGGGATCATGCCGGGCCACATCCACCTGCCGGGCAAGATCGGCATCGTCTCGCGCTCCGGCACGCTGACCTATGAAGCGGTCAAGCAGACCACCGACGTGGGCCTGGGCCAGAGCACCTGCATCGGCATCGGCGGCGACCCGATCAACGGCCTGAACTTCGTCGACTGCCTGAAGCTGTTCAACGAGGATCCGCAGACCGAAGGCATCATCATGGTCGGCGAGATCGGCGGCAGCGCCGAGGAAGAAGGCGCCGAGTACATCGCCAAATACGTGAAGAAGCCGGTGGTCGGCTTCATCGCCGGCGCCTCGGCCCCGGCCGGCAAGCGCATGGGCCATGCCGGCGCGATCGCTTCCGGCGGCAAGGGCACGGCCGAAGGCAAGTTCGCGGCGATGGAAGCCGCGGGCGTGGTCACGGTGCGTTCGCCGGGCGACCTGGGTGCGGCGATTGCGAAGCTGGTGAAGAAGTAGAATCGCGTCCAGCACGCGCTTATGAAAGGCCGCCGTGTGCGGCCTTTCGTTTATCCGGAGTCCGCATGAGCAAGACGCTACGCATCGCCCTGGCCCAGTTCGACTTCCCCGTCGGCGCGGTCCAGCAGAACGCCGAACGCATCACCGCGATGATCGCCGAGGCGCGCGACGGATACGGCGCCGACCTGGTGCTGTTCCCGGAACTGGCGATCAGCGGCTATCCGCCGGAGGACCTGTTGCTGCGGCCACGCTTCCTCGCCGATTGCGAAGCCGCGTTGCAGCGGATCGCGGCGACCACGCAGGGCATCGTTGCCGTGGTCGGCTGGCCGCAGTCGGCCGGCAGCGTGGTCTACAACGCCGCCAGCGTGCTGCGCGAGGGTGGAGTGGAAACGACTTATCGCAAACGCGAGCTGCCCAACTATGCGGTGTTCGACGAGCGCCGCTATTTCGATGTCGATCCCGACGGCGGCGCCTGTGTGTTCGAGGTCAACGGCGTGCCGGTCGGGTTGGTGATCTGCGAGGACCTGTGGTTCGCCGAACCGCTGGCGGACACCGCCAGGGCCGGTGCGCAGCTGGTGCTGGTGCCCAACGCCTCGCCGTTCGAGCGCGACAAGCATGCGCAGCGTGATGCTTTGCTCGCGCAACGCGTAAACGAAACCGGGGTGGCCCTGGCCTATCTCAACGTGGTCGGCGGGCAGGACGCGCTGGTCTTCGACGGTGCTTCGGTGGTGGCCGATGGCGACGGCATCGTGCACCCGGCTGCCGCCGCGTTCACCGACCAGTGGCTGGTGGTCGATTACGACGCGGAGTCGCGCAAGTTCGCCCCAGTGCAATGGATGGACGATGGCGACGAGAGCCGCGATGCGCTGGCCTGGCGGGCGATCGTGCGCGGGACCCGCGACTATTGCCTGAAGAACGGTTTTTCGAAGGTGTGGCTGGGATTGTCCGGCGGCATTGATTCGGCATTGGTGCTGGCTGTCGCGGTTGATGCGCTCGGCGCGGACAACGTCACTGCGGTGCGCCTGCCTTCGCGTTACACCGCGGATCTTTCCAACGACCTTGCGGCCGAGCAGTGCGAAACGATGGGGGTGCACATGGAGAGCATCGCCATCGAGGCGCCGTTCAAGGGCTTCATGGAAGCGCTGGCGGCAGTGTTCGCAGGACGCGACGCGGACACGACCGAGGAGAACCTGCAGTCGCGCAGCCGCGGCGTGATCATGATGGCGCTGTCCAACAAGCTCGGCGGGCTGCTGCTGACCACCGGCAACAAGAGCGAGTACGCGGTCGGCTACGCCACCATCTACGGCGACATGTGCGGCGGCTATGCGCCGATCAAGGACCTGTACAAGACCGAGGTGTTCGCCCTGGCCCGCTGGCGCAATACGGTCGGCGGTGCGCCAGTGATCCCGCCGGCGGTGATCGCGCGTCCACCCTCGGCCGAGCTGCGCGAGAACCAGACCGACCAGGATTCCCTGCCGCCCTACGACGTGCTCGACGCGATCCTGCTGCGCTACGTGGACCAGGAACAGTCGCGCGACGAGATCGTGGCGGCGGGCTTCGATGCCGGGGTCGTGGACCGGATGTTGCGGCTCGTGCGGATCAACGAATGGAAGCGGCACCAGGCCGCGCCAGGACCGAAGGTGTCGCGGCGTGCATTCGGGCGGGAACGGCGTTATCCGATCAGCAACAAGTATTCCGGATGAGCGCTGTTTCCTTCTCCCTTCGGGAGAAGGTGGCGCGTAGCGACGGATGAGGGAAGAAGGGCGACGCGCCAAGGAAGGTTCAATAGAAACGTATGGCTCCTTCCCTCATCCGCCCTTCGGGCACCTTCTCAGCCTTGCACTCCCTGCGGTCGCCGGGGGGGAGAAGGAAGCAAAAAAAGGGCCTTGCGGCCCCTTTTCTTCAATGCTTCTTCATGTCCACCGCGGATTTCTCCCCGGCGAATGGATTGAGCTTGCGGATGGACGACGGGTAATCCGGCCAGTCGCCGCTCAGCCACGGATGCTGCGGGTCGTTCTGCTGCAGCACGCGGCGCGCGTCCGCGGCCAGGGTTTCGTTGCCCAGGTGGGTATAGGCCTCGCCCAGCACGGCGATCGCGTCGTTCTGGTATTGGCTCTGCGGGTAGGTCTCGAGCAGGTACTTGGCGCGCGTCGCCGCCGACACCCACGCATCGCGGCGCAGGTAGTACAGCGCCGAATCCATTTCATGGCGGGCGAACAGGTTGCGCAGCGCGACCATGCGCTGGCGGGCGTCGACGCTGTAGCGGCTGTTGGGGTAGCGCTCGGTCAGCAGGTTGAAATCGCTGTAGGCCTGGACCGGGGTGGCCAGGTCGCGGCGGCTGGGGTCGAGCTTCCACACCTTCTGCAGGAAGATCGTGTCGCGGCCCGAGTTGGCGAGGCCACGCAGGTAGTACATGTACGGCACGTTGCGCTGGGTCGGATAAGTGCGCAGGAAACGGTCGATGGAGGAGACCGCGTCGTCGGTCTTGCCGGACTTGTACTGGGCATAGGCCGTTTCCATCAGCGCCTGCTCGGTATACGGGCCGTAGGGGTACTGGGCGATCAGCTTGCGGAAGTTGAGCTCGGCCTTGGCCCAGTTGCCGTCGGTCATCGACTTGTGCGCGATCTGGTAGATCTCCTCGACCGGCTTGCCTTCCACCGAATCCTTGTCTTTCTTGAACATCTTGCCGCAGCCGGTGGCGGCGAAAACGATCGCCAGGGCAAGGCAGGCCGTGCGGATCAGGCGGAGGCGGCTGGGGGCGGAGCGGGCGAGGGAGCGCTGGGTCATGGGCTGGCGGAAGGCCGAGGCGGGGAAACGGAACGGCGATGATAGCCTAGGCGCTGCCCAAGCCATGAACGTGCGGCCAACGTGCCGCCTGCAAAGCCATGACCGAACCCGCCCCGATCGACCATTCCGACATCTCCGACGCCGCGGAAGAAGATTCCGCGCGCACCGCGGTGGTCCCGGCCAGCGCCGCCGGCCGCCGTTTCGACGCGGTCCTGGCCGAGCTCTTCCCCGAGTATTCGCGCACCCGCCTGTCCGAATGGATCAAGTCCGGGGACGCCCGCCTGGATGGCGAAATCGTGCGCGGACGCGACTCGGTGCGCGGCGGCGAGACCGCCAGCCTGGACGTGGTCCTGGACACGCAGACGTATTCGCTGCCCGAGGACATCCCGCTCGACATCCTGTACGAGGACGCGGACGTGTTCGTGCTGAACAAGCCCGCCGGCCTGGTGGTGCACCCGGGCGCCGGCAATCCCACCGGCACCCTGGTCAATGCATTGCTGTTCCGCGACCCGTCGTTGTCCACGATCCCGCGGGCCGGCATCGTCCATCGCCTGGACAAGGACACCAGCGGGGTCATGGTGGTGGCGCGGACGCTGCCGGCGCACACCGCGCTGGTCGAACAGCTGTCGTCGCGCGAGGTGCATCGCCAGTACCTGGCGATCGTGGTCGGTTCGATGGTCTCCGGCGGCACCGTCAATGCGCCGATCGATCGCCACTCGCGCGATCGCATCCGCATGTCGGTGCGCGAGGAAGGCCGCGACGCGGTCACCCATTACCGCCTGCGCGAGCGCTTCCGCGCCCATACCGCGCTGGAATGCCGCCTGGAAACCGGCCGCACCCACCAGATCCGCGTGCACATGACCCACCTCAAGTACCCGATCGTCGGCGATCCGTTGTACGGCGGCCCGCTGAAACTGCCGAAGAACGCGACCGAGGATCTGGTCGCCGCGTTGCGTGGCTTCAAGCGCCAGGCCCTGCATGCCGAGATCCTGGAGTTCAAGCATCCCGCGACGGGCGAGCCGCTGCGCGTATCGGCGCCGGTGCCGGCCGACATGCTCAACCTGCTTGCCGCGCTGCGCGCCGATGGCGAGGCGCAGAAACAGCGATGAGCGCGGTGTTGCGGGCGCAGTGGCCGGTGACGGCGAACGTGCACGCCTTCACAACGTTGCGTCATGGCGCCGGGGTTTCGGTTGCGCCGTTCGATGAATTCAATCTCGGCGCCCGTTGCGGTGACGATGCACAGGCGGTCGTGGCCAATCGCGCGGCCTTGATCGAAGACTTCGCGCTGCCTTCGCCACCGCGGTGGTTGCAACAGGTGCATGGGGTGGAGGTGGCGCGGTTTACCGACCCTGCTTTCACGGGGGAGGGGACGGAACCCGTCGCCGACGCCTCCGTCACTTCCGATCCTGGCGTGGTCCTCGCCATCCTCACCGCCGACTGCCTGCCGGTCGTGTTCGTCAACGAGGAAGGCAGCGAGATTGGCGCGGCGCATGCGGGCTGGCGCGGGCTGGCAAGCGGCGTGCTGGAAAACACGGTCGCGGCAATGCAGGCCCCCGCCGGCAAGCTCGTCGCCTGGCTGGGCCCGGCGGCCGGACCGCAGGCCTACGAGATCGGTGAAGAAGTATTCGATGCCTTCGTCTCGCAGGACGCACGCGCCGCCTCCGCTTTCGCGGCAACGCGTCCCGGACACTGGCGAGTCGATCTGTACGCGCTCGCCCGCCAGCGCCTGGCGGAACTCGGCATCACCCGCGTCCACGGCGGCGACCTGTGCACCCTCTCCGATCCACGGCGCTTCTATTCGCATCGCCGCAGCACATCCGAGGGGGGCGGGCGCACCGGGCGCATGGCCACCGTGGTGTGGATGCAATCGTGAACCCGCCGTTGTTCCAGCGGGTGCTGGGCGACGCTTTCGACAGTTTGCCGCCGACGGTAAAAATCCTGCATGCGCGTGATGGGTGCCAACGCTACCGCGGCGAGGTCGAGGTCAGTCGCGGAAAACATCCCCTGGCCCGGCTGCTTGCATGGGCGACCCGGCTCCCGCCTGCAGGCAAGGGCCGCGTTGAAGTCGAGATCGACGCCGGCGAACAATGCGAACGCTGGACGCGTCACATCGGTGGTCATGCGATGCCGTCGCGGTTGTGGCCGCAGGATGGATTGCTGTGCGAGCAACTGGGGTTGGTGCGCTTCGGTTTCCGGCTGGCCGTGGAAGAGAACGTCCTCGCCTGGCGCGTGGTACGGGTGCGTGCCTTGGGTTTGCCGCTGCCGGCGCGCTGGTTCGATGCGGTGCAGGCGCGTGAATTCGAGATCGAGGGCCGTTACTGGTTCGATGTTGCCGCGGCGATGCCGACCGCCGGTTTGCTGGTGCGTTACCGGGGCTGGCTTGAAGTCACCGATTCGACGAAGTCCTGAGAAAAACAAGCCGGCCATTGGGCCGGCTTGTTTTTTATTGCAATTGAAGACGATCACTGCGCCAGGCTGAACTCCATGCGGCGGTTCTTGGCGCGGCCCTCGGCGGTGCCATTGTCGGCGACCGGTTTGGCGTCGCCGTAACCCTTGGCGGTCAGGATCGCGTCGGAGACACCCAGCTCCACCAGGCGCGCGCGTACCGCGGTGGCCCGGGATTCGCTCAGCTTCAGGTTGGCCGCGGCGTTACCGGTGTTGTCGGTGTAGCCGCCGATCTCCACGCGCGTTCCTTCCGGCGCCTTCTTCAAGGCTTCGGCTGCCTTGCCGAGGATGTCCTGGCTGGTGGCGCTGATCCGCGAGGAGCCGGTGTCGAACTGGATGCCGGTCAGGTTGAGTGCCTTGACCAGGTCATCGGCGGTGAAGCTGCCGGCTTGCAGCGCATCCAGTGCCGCATCCGCAGTCGGCGCAGCCGCCTCCGGGGTGGGTGCGGTCGCCGTCGTATCCGGGATTGGCGCGACCTCCGTTGCCGGTGGTGCAGCCTCCTCGACCGGCGCAGCCACTTCAGCCGCAGGAGCGGTGTCGGCGGCTGCCGGAGCATGGCCCCGCTTGTTCCACGCGCAATAGCCCAGGCCCAGCACGATGGCGAGCGGAATCAGCCACTTCAGGAATCCCAATCCTCCACTCGTAGCGGCGCTTGCGCTGGCACCGACATTGGCGGCGGCGCGACCGGCGGCGGCACTGGCTGCGCCAGCCCCGGCGCCGAGGGCATCGCCCGCACCGCGTGCCGCATTGCCGATACCCGTTGCGGTGCCAGCGACGCCGGCACCAAGGTTGCCCAGGCCCGGAATCAGGCCGCTGATGCTTGCCGGGATCGAGGTCGGGAGTTGGCCATCGGGAGTCAGTGCACCGATGATTTTCGGCAGCAGGCCGGCGATGGCCACGCTCGCCGCGGAGGCGGGAATCCCGGCCTTGCTGGCCAGCGAGGAAAGGGCGTCGCTGCCCAGCGCGGCCTGTACCTGGTCGGGTTGAAGGTCGTTGTCGCCGGGAGTGCCGCCGACCCAGGAAGAAGCGAGATTGCCGAGCCCGGCGTCCTTGAATTTCTGCAGGAAACCCGAGATTCCCCCCGAGTCTGGATTGAAGATCAGGGCAAGCAACTGACCGACGAATTGCTTGGCGTTGTCGCCAAGGCCGAAACGCTCCGCCGCCTGGCGGATGATGGCATCGAACATTTTGGATCTCCTTGTGCATGTCGGAGTTTCATGTCGAACCGGGATGGATCGCTCGCCTGCGGTCGGGGGCACCGTCTGCGCGGCCGCAGCACAACACAGCTCACGGCCGGCGGTGTTAATTCGGCATCAAATTGCACAGGAAATTAATGCGCTGGCAGGGGCGTAGGAGCGACGTGAGTCGCGAAACCACCGCGCATGGCCCGTCATTCCGATGGATCATTTTTTTCATTCGCGACTCACGTCGCTCCTGCGTCATGGCCATGCCCATGCCATCGGCCCGGAATGCGTTCCGGGCCGATGGCGCATTCGGTCAGAACGTGTAGCGGATCCGCGTGTAGTAGTACGCACCGTTGCTGCCGATCGGCGACAGCACGTCGTAGGGCAGGTTGCCGAAGTAGGCGATGTCGTCGATGGAACGGTCCGGATACTCGTCGGTCAGGTTCTGTCCGCCCAGGGCGATGCTCCACTTCGGCGTGATGCGGTATTCCACTTCCGCATCCAGCTGCCACTCGGCACCGTAGGTCTGCTTCGGTTCGAAGCCGCCGCCGAAGTTGAACACACGGGTGGCGCTGCCGTGACGGCTGACCCGGGTCAGCAGGTTCCACTTGTCGCTGTTCCAGTTGGCCGACAGCAAGGCGCGGGTACGCGGTGCGGCATCGGTCAGCGTATTGCTTTCCTCGATGCCGAACAGCACGTAGTCCGGATCCAGCGCCTGCAGTGCCGCCGGTGTCGCGGTGATGCGCTTGATCTCGGTCTTCGCATAGCTGTAGCTGCCGCTCAGCAGCAGGTCGCCGCTGCCCAGCTTCTGCCGCCAGTTGGCGACCAGCTCCGCGCCTTCGGTGCGGGTATCGGCGGCGTTGATGAAGAAGTTGACGCTCTGCACGCCCGGCACGCCGAAGTCTTCATCCACGAATTCGGTGAGCGCGTCGCCGCTGATCCGCTCGGTCAGCGCCACGCGGTCGTCGATGTCGATGCGGAATACGTCCAGCGACAGATCGAAGTGTTCGCCGATCCGGCTGGTGAAGCCGAGGCTGAAGTTCACGGATTTTTCCGGATCAAGCGGCTGCGCGCCCAATGCCTGCGCAATGGGATTGTTGACCGACAACAGCCGTCCCTGCAGTAATTGCCCGGAAGCGTCGTAACCGGTGGAGGTGGCTTCGTAGCCGATCTGGCTCAGCGACGGGGCGCGGAAGTTGTTCGACACCGAGCCACGCAGCGCGAACGCGGGCGTGAATTCGTAACGTGCGGCCAGCTTGCCGGTCAGTTCGCTGCCGAAATCGTCGTAATGCTCGTAGCGTGCGGCGATGTCGGTGCTGAATTTCTCGCCGAACTGGCTGGAGAGGCTGGCGTAGGCGCTGGCTACGTCGCGGGAAAGATGCGCCACATCCTGTGGCGTCAATCCGCCGCCGGCTTGCGAGCCGGTGGGTCGGTCGGTGTAGGGGCCTGCCGCATAGGAAGCCGGATCGCCGGCGCCGGTGTCGTATTCCTCGCGACGCAATTCCACTCCGGTGGCGAAGGTGTGGTGGTTGCTGCCGGCATCGAAGCTGCGGCTTACGTCGAAGTTGGCCAGGGTCTGCTGGAACTCGTAGTCGCCGGTCTTGAATTGTGTCGGGCTTCCCGGGCCGAGCGAGGCATTGAGCGAATTCTCCAACCGATAGGTGAAATCGTTGCGGCCGTAGTTGAGGCTGGCGTCGTAGTCCCAGTCGCCCCATTGCCCGCGCAGGCCGGCCACGCCGGCGACGTCGAGGTTCTCGCCGATGGAGATCGGGCGATAGCCATCGGGATAGACCTCTTTCCAGTTGGCCACGCCATCGGGATAGCGGAAATAGTTGGCGCCACGCGTGTCGCTCTGGTGGTAGGTGCCGAAGGCGTAGAACTCGGCGTTATCGCCCACGCGCACGGCGCTGTTGAACCAGGCGTTGAGGGCCTTGGACTCGCCGTCGCCCAGGTAATAGTTGCGCTTGCCGGCCAAGGCCAGGTTGTCCGGCGTCTGCTCCTCGAAGAACGGGATCTGGTCGAAGCCGGCGCGGTTGGTGCCCTCGCGATTCTTCAATTCCACGCCGACGCGGAAGAAACCGTCGTCGCCGATGCGGCTGCCGACCTGGGCGCTGGCGAAGCTGGTCTGGCCGTCGGTGACGGTCTTGTCGATGGGTTCGACATCGGTGTGGTGCGCGCCGAAGCTGGCTTCATAGGCGCCGCCTTCGGGCGCGTCGTTGAGGATCACGTTGATCACCCCAGCAACGGCATCGGAACCGTACTGCGCGCCGGCGCCATCGCGCAGGACTTCGATGCGCTTGATGGCGCTGACCGGAATCGCATTGAAATCTACCGGCGTGGTGCCCTTGCCGATCTTGCTGTCGGTGTTGACCAGCGCGCTGGTATGGCGGCGCTTGCCGTTGACCAGGACCAGGATCTGGTTGGGGCTCAGCCCACGCAGCTGCGCGGCGCGCACATGGTCGGC
>JBOHXX010000109.1:0-9684 GCA_050737675.1 Pseudoxanthomonas sp. | reverse complement strand
CGCTCCTACACAGGCAGCATCAACGCAACCATTCGCTGGCTGCATCGGCCATCGCGCGACGCGAGAACAGCAGGTCCCAGAAGCTGCCGCCCAGTTGCCGCCACAGCACCGCCGAGCGCACCGCGGCCAGCAGGATCGCCCGGATCTCGGAGACCACTCCGGGCTGGCCCAGGTAATGCGGATTGCCTTGCACCATCACCCGTGGGCGCAGGTGGCTGATGGTGTCGGCGTACAGGCCGCCCAACGCGGACAGCACTTCCGGATGCGTGCTGCCGGAGGCTTCGGCTTGCGTGGCGATCTCGGCGATGCCCCCAGCGACGGCCGCGACCGTATTGGGTTCGCCGACGAAACGACGCTCAAGCTGCAATACCGACAAAGCCAGTCGCGGCAATCCCTCGTCGCTGGTCGCCTCTTTGTTGAAGTAATCGCGCAACAGGCGCAAGCCGGGCGCAAGATCGGCCACTCGGCCGTAGACCGCCTCGGGCGTGTCGGCATCGATGCGAAAAATACTGTCCAGCGCGGCCTGCACCACCGAAGCATCGGACTGCCCGGTGTCGGCGATGCGCCTGACCTGGGCCAGGGCCTGGACCATGCCGGCCAAAGCCAGGACGCGTTCGGGAAGGGGTCTGCTCAAGCTGCCTGCTCCGCAAGTTGTTGTTCCAGCGGTGCATCGGTGCGCGCGATGACCGCGCCACCCAGGCATTCATCGCCTTGGTAAAGGACCACGGACTGTCCCGGCGTCACTGCACGCTGGGGATCCTGGAAATTTATTTTCAATGAACCATCTCGCGCCACGTCGACACTGCAGGGCTCGTCGGTCTGGCGATAACGCGTCTGTGCGGTGCACTCGAAACGGTCGGCCGGCGGACTGCCTTGTACCCAGTGCGCGCGTTCCGACCACAGGGTCGTGGAATGCAGGTACGGGCTTGCGGTGTCCTGGTCCACGTAGAGCACGTTGCTGGCCACGTCCTTGCCAACGACGTACCACGGCGCCGCCGCACGCCCGCGCACGCCACCGATCTGCAACCCTTCGCGCTGGCCCAGGGTGAAATAGAAAACCCCCGGATGCTCGCCGATCTTCTGCCCGGAAGGGTCGCGCATCTCGCCGGTTTTCGCCGGCAGGTAGCGCCCCAGGAATTCGCGGAAGTCGCGTTCGCCGATGAAGCAGATGCCGGTGGAATCCTTCTTCGCATGGGTCGGCAGCCCGGCCTCCTTCGCAATCGTACGCAGGTCCGACTTTTGCAGTTCTCCCACCGGGAACAGCGTCGCCGACAATTGCTCCTGGCCCAACTGGTGCAGGAAATAGCTCTGGTCCTTGTTGCGGTCGACCGCACGCAACAGTTTCGCGACGCCACGGTCATGGGCAATCCGCGCGTAGTGGCCGGTGGCGATCTTCTCGGCACCGAGTTCGCGTGCCGCATCGAGGAAATGCTTGAACTTCACCTCGCGGTTGCACAGCACGTCCGGATTGGGCGTGCGGCCTGCGGCGTACTCGGCGAGGAAGTGGGCGAACACGCCTCCCCAGTATTCGGCGGAGAAATCGCGGAAGTGGAAAGGAATCCCCAACTTCCCGCAGACCGCGACCGCATCGCGGCGGTCGTCTTCGGCACGGCAATCGCCGCTGCCGTCATCGGCCCAGTTCTGCATGAACAACCCGGCGATCGTTTCCTTTTCCTGGACCAGGCGCAGCGCGGCCACCGACGAATCCACGCCGCCGGAAACCCCTACGATGACGCGGGGCGTGCTCATGAAACCTGCTGCAGGATGGAAAGCGGCGAACGGCGTCCACCCAGGTAGTCCTGCACCACTTGCCAGACCAGCGGGCTGCGGTGTCGCGCCTGTACCTGCTGCAACTCGGCGGGAGTCATCCACAGCGCCTGCACGATGCCTTCATCCAGGGTGCGGGTCGCATCGTGCGTCGTTGGTTCGGCGGCGAAGGCGAAGCGCAGATAATGCCTGCCTGTTTCGGCTTTCCATTGGTAAGCACCAATGAAAGCCGTCAATTGCACGTCCCAGCCGGTTTCCTCGCGGGTCTCGCGCAGGGCGGCTTCAAACAGGCTTTCATCGGGTTCCAGGTGGCCGGCGGGCTGGTTGAACACCAGCTTGCCGTGGGCGCGTTCTTCCACCATCAACAGCCGCCCGTCGCGGACCACCACGGTGGCCACGGTCACGTCGGGTTGCCAGAAGCGGCCTTGGCGGTAACTCACTTCAGAGATCGTCCTTGCCGGGCGTCAGTTCGGCTTCCATTTCGTCGGCCAGGCCCGAAGCCGCGCTGATCGCATCGTCCAGGGCTTCCTTGCTGGCATCGGCGGCGATCTTCACCACGAACACCGCATTCCTGCCTTGCTTGACCCACCCCCCCAGCTTGGCCGAGTTGGAGGCCTCCAGCAGGCGGTTGGCGATGGGCGCTGCGAAATCTTCGGTTGGCGACTCGTAGGCCGGCGACCAGATCTCGCGCACTTTGTGCGCGCCATAGCTTTCCACCGAGGAAAGGATGTACACGATCTGGCTGCGGCCTTCCTCGCCGACCTCAAAGACCAGCTTGAAGTCGTTGTCTTCGTCAACTTCATATTGGTAATCAAGCTCGGCCAGTTGGGCCTTGATGCCGGCGTCCGCAGCGGGCTTTCCCGGCGCCTGGGCGTGCGCGGGCAGGGACAGCGCCAAGCCGAGGCTTGGAGCGAGCAGGGGTGCGAGGGACAGTTTCCAGTGCAAGGCGGATCTCCATTCGGGACATGAATTGTGCGGGCCACGATGCAGCCCGTCCAATCCGTATAATTCTCCCATGCCCCGAAACAACGAAAACGAACGCGACCATGGCGTGATGGTCGAAACCAGCAAGCCAGAGGTGGCGCGCCCGCCGCTGTACCAGGTCCTGCTACTCAACGACGATTACACGCCCATGGATTTCGTGGTCCTGGTGCTGCAGCAGTTTTTCGCCATGGACATCGAGAAGGCCACCCAGGTCATGCTCCATGTACACACCCGCGGCCGTGGCGTATGCGGGGTCTATACGCGGGAAGTGGCCGAATCCAAGGTCTCCCAGGTCAACGAATATGCCAGGATGAGCCAGCACCCGCTGCTGTGCACGATGGAAAAGACGTAGGGGCGGTGAAGAGGAAAGGGTAAATGGCGAAGGGGAAAAGCAGGGATATCGGGCTTCGGCAAGCGTAAACGGCACCGGACTGCCGCTTTTCCCCTTCGCCATTTACCCTTCCCCCTTTTACTGCTTTCTATATCCTGAACACTGAAACCCGACAGGGTTGTGGAAATCCGCTATACAGGCCTCATATTGTGGGGAACGGCAGTCGGAGTAACCCATGTTCAGCAAAGATCTCGAGCAAACCATAGGCCAGTGCTACAAGCGCGCACGTGAGGCACGGCATGAATTCATGACCGTGGAGCACCTGCTGCTGGCCCTGCTGGACAACACATCGGCCCAGGCCGTACTCAAGGCTTGCGGCGGCGATGCTCCGCGCCTGCGCAACGACCTGGAGCAGGCGATCGAGGCCTCGGTTTCGCGCCTGGCCGAAGACGACGGCCGCGATACCCAGCCGACCCTGGGCTTCCAGCGAGTGCTGCAGCGCGCGGTCTACCACGTGCAGTCCTCCGGCAAGAAGGAGGTCACCGGCGCCAATGTGCTGGTGGCGATCTTCGGCGAAAAGGACTCGCATGCCGTGTATTTCCTGACCCAGCAGGACGTGACCCGCCTGGATGTGGTCAATTACCTGTCGCACGGCATCGCCAAGCAGGGCGAAGAGAACGAATCCGGGGGCCAGCCCGAAGGCGAGGGCAAGACCGGCGAAGGCGCGGAGGGCGAGGGCAAGGCCGACGCCCTGGCCGAGTTCGCCAGCAACCTCAATGAAATGGCCCGCAGCGGCAAGATCGACCCGCTGGTCGGTCGTGCCGACGAAGTGGAACGCACCATCCAGATCCTCTGCCGCCGGCGCAAGAACAATCCGCTTTACGTCGGTGAAGCCGGGGTCGGCAAGACCGCCCTGGCCGAAGGGCTGGCCAAGCGCATCGTCGAGGGCCAGGTGCCCGACGTGCTGCTGGACGCCACCATCTATGCGCTGGACCTGGGCGCGCTGGTCGCGGGCACCAAGTACCGCGGCGATTTCGAGAAGCGGCTGAAAGGCGTGTTGTCGGCGATCAAGAAACTGCCGGGCGCGATCCTGTTCATCGACGAGATCCACACCATCATCGGCGCCGGTTCCGCCAGCGGCGGCACCATGGACGCCAGCAACCTGATCAAGCCTGCGCTCGCCTCCGGCGACCTGCGCTGCATCGGTTCGACCACCTTCCAGGAATACCGCGGCATCTTCGAGAAGGATCGGGCGCTGGCCCGGCGTTTCCAGAAGATCGACATCGTCGAGCCCACCGTGGGCGAAACCTTCGAGATCCTGCAAGGCCTGAAGCCCAAGTACGAGACCCACCACGGCGTCACCTACGCCGACGAAGCCCTGCAGGCCGCGGTGGACCTGTCGGTGAAGCACATCGCCGATCGCCTGCTGCCGGACAAGGCCATCGACGTGATCGACGAAGCCGGCGCGCGCCAGCGCCTGTTGCCGGTCGGCGTGCGCAAGGAACTGATCGACGTCGAGGAGATCGAGACCATCGTGGCCAAGATGGCGCGCATTCCTGCCAAGCAGGTGTCCTCGTCCGACAAGGACGTGCTGCAGCACCTGGAGCGCAACCTGAAGATGGTGATCTTCGGCCAGGACCCGGCCATCGAAACCCTGGCCTCGGCAATCAAGCTGGCCCGCTCGGGCCTGGCCAATCCGGACAAGCCGATCGGCAACTTCCTGTTCGCCGGTCCCACCGGCGTGGGCAAGACCGAGGTGACCAAACAGCTCGCGTTGCAGTTGGGCATCGAGCTGGTCCGTTTCGACATGAGCGAATACATGGAATCGCATTCGGTCAGTCGCCTGATCGGCGCACCTCCGGGCTATGTCGGTTTCGACCAGGGCGGCCTGCTTACCGAAAAGATCGTCAAGACCCCGCACTGCGTACTGTTGCTGGATGAGGTGGAAAAAGCCCATCCGGACATCTTCAACATCCTGCTGCAGGTCATGGACCGCGGCATCCTCACCGACACCAATGGCCGCGAAGCCAACTTCAAGAACGTGATCCTGGTGATGACCACGAATGCCGGCGCCGCCCAGGCCGCACGGCGCACGATTGGTTTTACCCAGCAGGACCATTCCACCGACGCGATGGAAGTGATCCGCAAGAGCTTCACTCCGGAATTCCGCAACCGCCTGGATGCGGTGGTGCAGTTCCAGGGACTGGGCTTCGACCACATCCTGCGCGTGGTGGACAAGTTCCTGATCGAACTAGAGATGCTGTTGCAGGAGAAGCACGTCAGCCTGTCCAGCACCCCGGCCGCGCGCGACTGGCTGGCCAAGCACGGCTTCGACCCGCTGATGGGGGCACGTCCGATGACGCGGTTGATCCAGGACAAGGTCAAGCGCCCACTGGCCGACGAACTGCTGTTCGGCAAGCTGGTCGGCGGTGGTCGCGTCAGCATCGACGTCAAGGACGACGAACTGGTGGTGGATGCGCAATCCGAACCCGAGAGGTTGCTGCCGGCGACGGTCTGACCGACGCCGGCAAGTTCTGGTTCAACGCTAGCAACGCCTTCGCCGGCAGCGTCAACGCTGTCGGCGTGCGTATTTCTCGTATTCGATCTCATCGACGCGCAGCACCTCGCGCGCATCGCAGCTGTCGCGCTTGGTCTTGACCTTGCTGGCCACCGGGCACAACTGGTTGTCTTTTCCGTCCGTGGCTATCTTCACGCTGGAGGAAAGGGTGATGGCGCTGCAGCCACTGCCACCGAAACCGATGCGGTAATACGCATCCCCATCCTTGACCATCAGGTACTGGGATCCGAAACGCGCCACCTGGTAATCGGGGGAAAGCTCGACGCAACCAGGAAGCGGCTGGCTGCGGTCTTTTGCATGCGCCGCGGTCGCACATGCCGCCAACAGGATGAAGGCGAGCGGGAATCTGGATCTGGACATGGACAGGCCTGGCTGATGTGGCGACCCGGAAGCGGGCCGAACTCAGGTTAGGTTTCTGTCGGAAGAAGCGAATCTGCGTGAAGTGCCGGTGACCAATTACACGGCGTCGGGCCAAACCATGCAAAGTACCGGTGCTTACCTCATGCCGTATTACTTCATGCGGTACGTGATGCGACCCTTGGACAGGTCGTAGGGGGTCATTTCGACCTTGACCTTGTCGCCGGTGAGGATGCGGATGTAGTTCTTGCGCATGCGCCCGGAGATGTGGGCGATGATTTCATGCCCATTCTCCAGCTTGACCCGGAACATGGTGTTGGGCAGCGTCTCGCTGACGGTGCCTTCGAATTCAATGGAGTCGTCTTTCGACATGTAGACCTGCAGGTGTTGCGGGCGGCTCGGTGGCCGTAAGAGCGGGGATTCTACGCGCCGCCCGCCTCGCATGCAAAAAAAGCGTTAACCAGGGCTGGTCTCGGCCAGCGCAGAAGCCGCCATCGCGCCGAAGCGGGCAGTCCAGCTGCCCACATCCCCAGCCAGCCCGGTCAATTCCGCGACCCGGGCGAGGAATTCGGGGCGCGGCCAGCTTTCCGCGCCCAGGCTCAGCAGATGCGGGTTCTCGACCTGGGCGTCGATCAGCGGCCAGCCCGATGCACGCAGGCGATGGGCCAGGGCCGCAAGGGCGACCTTGGAGCCACCCGATTCGCCGCTGTACATGCTTTCGCCGAAGAACATCCGACCGATCGCCACGCCATAGAGGCCTCCCACCAATCGGCCCTGGTCGAAGACTTCGACCGAATGCGCATGGCCCAGGCGATGCAATTCCAGGTAGGCGGCCTGCATGGCATCGGTGATCCAGGTGCCCTCCTGGCCTGGGCGCGGCGTGCCGGCACAGGCGGCCATGACCTCGGGGAAAGCCGTGTCGGCTCGCACCTGCCATGTGCTGTGGCGTAGCCCACGGCGGAAGCGGGAGGACAGGTGCACACCTTCGGTGCGGAACACCATGCGCGGATCCGGCGCCCACCACAGGATCGGCTGGCCTTCGGAATACCAGGGAAAGATGCCGTGGCGATAGGCATTGAGCAGACGCTGCGGGGACAGGTCGCCGCCGATGGCCAGCAGGCCATCGGGCTGGCGCAAGGCGGTTTCCGCAGAGGGAAAGGGCGCTTCGGGGTCAGTCGACAAGAAGGCGGGGCGACGCATCAAGGCAGATTAACAGTGCTTGTCTTAGGAACGACGTGAGTCGCGACTGAAAGTCTGGTCATGGAATGATTCGATAGTTCGGCTTTATCTTCCATGCGCGACTCACGTCGCTCCTACGCTTCATTCTTGAATGGCGAGTGCGCCGCCAGTGTCGCTGCATAACATTCGACCGAGCGGGTTTCCTCCGCACACCAGCGACCTAGGGCGTCAGCGAACTGGTCATCGGCGATCCAGTGGCGGCTGCGCACGAACGCCGGCAGGAAACCCCGCGCAAGCTTGTGTTCGCCCTGCGCGCCGGGCTCGAACACCTTGAGTCCTTCGCGCAGGCAATATTCGATGCCCTGGTAGTAACAGGTCTCGAAATGCAGACCGGGCAGGGTTTCGCTTGCGCCCCAGTAGCGACCATAGAGCGTTTCGCCACCGCGCAGGCACAACGCGCCCGCGATGGCCTTGCCGTCGCGCTCGGCCAGGAAGATGACCAGGTTGCGCGGCATGGTCCTGGCCAGATGGCGCAGGAATTCCAAAGTCAGCGCCGGCGAGTTACCGTAATCGCGGAAGGTCATCAAGTAGAAGGCGAACATGGTCGCGAGGTCTTCCTCGCTGGCCTCGTCGCCATGGATCACGCGGAAGCTGACACCGGCGCGTTGCACCTTGCCGCGCTCCTGGCGGATGTTCTTGCGGTGCTTGTGGTCGAAAGCAGCGAGGAATCCGTCGAAATCGCCCCAACCGGACTGATTGCGCCAGTGGTATTGCACGTCGATGCGCGGGAGCCAGCGAGGGTCGAAGTCGTTGTCTTCGTCCGCCGTGTGGAAGTTGATGTGAGCGGAAGACAACTCGCGCGCGCGCGATTGCTCGATA
This sequence comes from Pseudoxanthomonas sp., assembly GCA_050737675.1. Classification (GTDB taxonomy): domain Bacteria; phylum Pseudomonadota; class Gammaproteobacteria; order Xanthomonadales; family Xanthomonadaceae; genus Pseudoxanthomonas_A. The sequence goes on along the minus strand of JBOHXX010000109.1, from coordinate 1,609 downwards.
ACCGCATCCAGCAAAGCCTTCCTGTGCATTTCCGTATGCGCCAGCAAACGTGGGCCGGTGACGGGCGAGTAGGGCACTGCACCCAACCATTTCGGAAAATAATCGTGCCCGTACTGCGCATAGGCGTGCGCCCAGGCGTGGTCGAAGACGAACTCGCCGTGGGAATTGGTCTTCAGGTAACCCGGCGCGGCGGCGACCAGTTGGTCGCCTTCCCACAGGGTGAGGTGATGCGGTGTCCAGCCCCAGTCCTCACGCAGGCAAGCGTGTTGTTCCAGGCCTTGCAGGAACGCATGGAAGACAAACGGATTGCGGCCATCATGCAGCGCATCCCACTGGGCGGCAGGGACGTCACTCAACGCGTTGAGCATGCGCACGGCAGCCATCACGGGCGCAGGTGCAGCAGGTCGATGGTGGGCGGGTTGAACAAACGCATGGGCAGTCCGATCTCGCCGACACCCGTGGTGGTGAACACCCGTACGCCTCCCGCCGGCGTGTGTGCGAGTTGCTCGGAACGGTCGAAGTCATAGGCAGTGGGAATCACCTTGCGATACAGCCACGGAATCCGGATCTGCCCGCCGTGCGTGTGCCCAGCCAGTACCAGCGTCGCATCGGCCGGCGCAAGCCGCATGGCGCTGTCCGGGTTGTGCGCAACCACAAGGGTGGGGGTGTCGGCCTGCGCGGCCTTGAGGAAGGCGGGATCATCCCTTCCTGCCCAGTGATCCCCCAGCCCGGCCCATCGGTAACCGGAGTTCGTGTCGACGATGCGGCCTTCGATGATCTGCACCCCGTTATCGGTCAGCGCCTTGCGCAAGGCCTGGTCGATATCCGGTCCGGGAGCCTGTTGGTCATGGTTGCCCAGCACGGCATAAACGGGCCGCCGCAGGTGGGCGAGCGGGGCGAACAACGCCTGCAATGATCCCTGCCCGGGTTCGTAGGTGAAATCACCCGCAATCACGACCGCATCGGCGGGCAGGGTGTTGATTCGCGTAACCACGCGTTCAAGGAAGTCGCTGTCCTTGTAGATTCCCAGGTGGATGTCGCTGATCAGCGCGATCCGGGTATTGACGCCTGTACCGGAAAGCGTGGTTTCCCGGACCCGGATCATCTGCGGCTCGACGAAGCGGGCCCATACGAACAGCAAGCTGATCGTCAAAAGGCAGGTGCCGATCACGCGCCTGCCCGGCTTGCGCATCCTCCAAAGCAAGTAAGCGATGAACGGAAAGGCGAAGTAGCTTCCGTAGAACAGGCATTGCTTGATGAGGATCTTGTCCACGCGTTTGCGGTCGTCGCGAGACGCTGGCTTTCAGGCATCCTTGTCCAGGAATTTCTCCGCGTCCAACGCCGCCATGCAGCCGAAGCCGGCCGAGGTGATCGCCTGGCGATACACCTGGTCGGCTACGTCGCCGGCAGCGAATACGCCGGGTACGGTGGTGGCGGTAGCTTCGCCGTCCAGGCCGGTACGGATGGTGATGTAGCCGTTTTTCATGGCTAACTGGCCTTCGAACAGGCTGGTGTTGGGGGTATGGCCGATAGCCACGAACAGCCCATGCACGGTGATATCCCGCGTGCTGCCGTCCAGTACCGACTTGACCCGCACCCCGGTCACCCC
>JBOHXX010000108.1:0-9727 GCA_050737675.1 Pseudoxanthomonas sp. | reverse complement strand
GATCAAAAGCTCGCGGCGAGGACGCCGCTCCCACGTTCCTCCGCTTCCGTGCAGTACCGGTACCGACTGAAAAGAAAAGAGCCGGACAAGCCGGCTCTTTTCCGTGCTGCACCGCGCCGATCAGAACCTGGCGCTGAACTCCACGCCCACCGTACGCGGCTCGTTGAGGAAGCCGGTCAGGTTGTTGAAGTCGATGCCGCCGACGATGCGGGTCTGGTCGGTGATGTTGCGGCCGAACACGGCCACGCCGTAATCGCCCTGGTTCCAGTTGTAGCCGATGCGCAGGCCGCCTTCGACCGAGGACTTGCCGGTGAATTCCTTCGATTCATACAGGAAGAAGTTCACTTCGCTGCGATAGGCCCAGTCGGTGAACACGTAGAACTCGCCGCCCTCGCCGACCGGCATGCTCCAGCGCGCGGTCACGTTGTGCACCCACTTCGGCGCCTGCGGCAGCGAGTTGCCGTCGATCAGGTAGGTGCCGTTGGGCAGGTTGGTGACGGGATCGATCACTGGCGTGTCGGTCACGGTGCAGCCGCCGCCGCAGCCCGGCACGGCGAGGTTCTTGTCGTCGATCTCGGTGTCGTTGTAGCTGCTGCCCAGGGTGACCAGCAGGTTGTCGGTCAAATAAGCTTCAAGGTCCAGCTCGAAGCCCTGGCCGATGGTCTTGTCGGCGTTGAGCAGGGTCGCGGTGTTACCGCCGCCGCCGACCGCGATGATCTGCTGGTCGTTCACGCCGTAGCGGAACACGTTGAAGCCCAGGCGCGCGCGCTTGTCCCACAGGTCGGCCTTGATCCCGGCTTCGTAGGAAATCACTTCCTCCGAATCGGCGGTGGAAACGCCGCCGTTGTTGGCTACCGCCTCGGCACTGGCGAACAGCAGGCGGCCCTGGATCGACGGCGCGCGGAAGCCCTTGGCCACGCGCGCGTACAGGTTGATGTCCTCGTTCAGCGCATAGACCCCGCTCAGGTCCCAGCTGACGTCGTTGACATCGGTATTGACCCGATAGGGACCACCCACAGGCGCGGCCGAGAACGGCGCGGCTTCCAGCACGCTGGCGCTGAAGTCCTTCTTGTCCTGGGTATAACGCAGGCCGCCACGCAGCTTGAACTTGTCGGTCACGTCGAAGTCGCCCGAGGCGAACGCGGCCCAGGCCTTGTTGCGCTGCTGCTGGATCGCGTAACCGGCACGTGGATTGCCGGGGGTCAGCGAGTCGTAGTTGAAGCTGTCGATGCTGATGTCTTCGTCGTAATAGAACAGCCCCGCCTGCCAGTCGAAGCGACCCCACTCATTGGACTCGACGCGGAATTCCTGGGTGATCTGGCGATGGTCGGGCAGGCCGTCGGCCGATTCGGAAGCGAACGGGATGAAACCAGGACCGGAGTTGCCCGGGCCGAGGAACGCGGCACCGAAGCCACCGTCGATGTCGCCGCGGTTAAGCGATTCGGCGGTCTCGTAGCCGGTGATCGAGTACAGGGTCACGTTGCCCAGGTCCCAGCGCAGGCGCGCGCTGCCGCCCCAGGTATCGAGTTCGGAAAAGTTCACGCCGTCGGTGGAGACTTCATCGCGGTCGAAACCATCGACCAGGTTGTTGGTGCCCGGCTCGATGATATTGGCGCGGAACAGCCGCGCGGTGCCGTTGAGGTGGCGCTTGTGCAGGTTGAACAGGCCTTCGAACGCATCGCCTTCGTACAGGAACTGCACGCGCGCTGCGGATTCGTCGTAGCCTTCGGCGCCACGGTCCGGGCCGGGTTCGTAGGTGTTGGTCACCGAATCCTCGCGGCGCTGGAACAGCACCGACGCGCGCGCCGACCAGCGATCGGTGAGGCCGCCGCCGACCGCGCCTTCAACGTTCCACATGTTGTCGGTGCCATAGGAGACGCGGCCATAGCCGCCGAATTCCTGGGTCGGCTTGGCCGATTCGAACTTGACCACGCCGGCCGGGGTGTTGCGGCCGAACAGCGTGCCCTGCGGACCGCGCAGCACTTCGATGCGCTCCAGGTCGAATACCGGGAAGCCCTTGAGCAACGGGCTTTCCTGCACGACGTCGTCATAGATAAGCGACACCGGCTGCGAGGCGTTGAGGTCGAAGTCGGTGTTGCCCAGGCCGCGGATGTAGAAGCGCGGGAACGCGCGGCCGTACGAGGATTCGATATTGAGGCTGGGCACGCGCGCCGACAGGAAGCGCACGTCGTTGCCGCCGGAGGCGAGCACGTCGAGCTTCTCGCTGCTGATGGTGCTGATGGAGACCGGCACGTCCTGGATGTTTTCCACGCGGCGCTGGGCGGTGACCTGCACGGCATCCAGGGTGGTGGCTGTTTTTTCCGCGGGTGCAGGCGCAGGCTCGGCGGGCGTAGCGTCCTGGGCGAAGGCGCTGCCGAACGGCAACAGGGCGGCGATGGCAAGGGCGAGTCGGTGCGGGCGCACGGACGGGGAGCGGGTCGGGGACATGGTGGCTTCCGGAGGGGTGGTGGAAGGAGGCAGGCGTGACGGCCTAGCACGCGCATGTTGCAGGACAGCACTCGCAGGGGCAATGGCCTGCGGTCGTAGGAGCGTCCATGGGCGCGAGCTCTTCGTCCCGTATCCAGGATCCCACCGAAGAGCTCGCGCCCATGGACGCTCCTACGGCAAGTGCGCCAGCGGCAGGGCCCGGGTCTGCTTGACTGTACGCAGGACGAAACTGGAATTGACGTCGGCCACGCCGGTGGCGTTGATCAGCTTGTCCAGCAGGAAGCGGGAAAAATGCTCCAGGTCCTGCACGACCACCTGCAACAGGTAGTCCATGTCGCCGGTCAGGGCGTGGCAGGCGACGACTTCGTCCCAGCTGTTCACGCCCTCGATGAACCGGTCCAGGCCCAGCTGTCCATGCTTTTCCAGCTGCACGCGTACGAACGCCTGCAAGCCCAGGCCGACCCGCTTGGGGTCGACCAGGGCCGCATAGCCCTGGATGACGCCGGAGGATTCCAGCCGCTGGATCCGGCGCAGGCAAGCTGACGCCGACAGGTTCACCTGGGTGGCGATATCGGCGTTGGTGGCGCGTCCGTCCTGCTGCAGGAGCGAGAGCAGGCGCAGGTCGATGCGGTCAAGGGACAGGGATTCGGCCATTTCATGTTCATTTTTGATTAAACACGCAATCATGTTGCGCCATTGGCGGGATTCCGTGCAACTTCGCAACCCTGTTGCGCGCCTCGACCGTTACCATCGAATGTCGTTATCTTCCGGAAAACTCCCATGAACGAGCCGCGCCGCGTCGAGCACCAGCAGACCGACAAGGGCTACGTCCCGGTCTATACGACCGCCGTGGTCGAGCAGCCGTGGGAGGACTACAAGGCCGAGGACCACGCCACCTGGGGCACGCTGTACCAGCGCCAGCGCGAACTGCTGGTGGGCAGGGCCAGTGACGAATTCCTGCATGCCCAGGACGAAATGGGCATGACCCCGCACGCGATCCCGCGCTTCGACCAGTTGAACGAGGTGCTGGGCGCGGCCACCGGCTGGACCCTGGTCGGAGTGGAGGGCCTGCTGCCGGAACTGGTTTTCTTCGACCACCTGGCCAACCGCCGCTTCCCGGTGACCTGGTGGATCCGCCGTCCCGACCAGATCGACTACATCGCCGAACCGGACCTGTTCCACGACCTGTTCGGTCATGTGCCGCTATTGATGAATCCGCTGTTCGCCGACTACATGCAGGCTTACGGCCGCGGCGGCGTGAAGGCGCACGGCATCGGCCCGGAGGCGCTGGTCAACCTGACCCGGTTGTACTGGTACACGGTGGAATTCGGCCTGATCAATACGCCGCAAGGCTTGCGCATCTACGGCAGCGGCATCGTCTCGTCGAAGGGCGAGTCGCTGTATTCGCTGGAATCGGAAGCGCCCAACCGGATCGGTTTCGACCTGGAACGGGTGATGCGCACGCGCTACCGCATCGACACTTTCCAGAAAACCTACTTCGTCATCGACAGCTTCGCCCAACTGATCGAGGCGACCGCACCGGACTTCACTCCGATCTACGACAAGCTCGCACAGCGCGAGGCGTTCCCCGCGGGCAAGGTGCTGGAGTCGGATCGCGTTTTCAATCGTGGCACCGGCGAGGGCTGGGCCACCGACGCCGACGTCTGAAGCCGACGCAATCTAGCCCGGCTTCGCTTCCGCGCTGCGCGGGTCGCTGCCCAGGCGCCGGTACAGCGTGCTGCGGCTGATGCCCAGCTTGCGCGCCGCCTGCGCGACATTGCCGTCGCACGCATCGAGTGCATCGCGCATCGCGCCTTCGGCCATCGCCTCCAGGTTCTGTTCCGGCAACGGGCGCATCGCTGCTGGCGCGGATCGCGGCATCAACCGCACGTAATTGGGCAACAGCTCGGGCCCGAGCATCGCACCCGGCTCGCTCAACGCGACCAGGGTGCGCAGGCAGGAGGAGAGTTGGCGCAAGTTGCCCGGCCAGTCGTAGGCGGCGAGTTCGGCGACGGCTTCGCTGCTGAGCTGGCGTCCGTGTGCGGTCCTTTCCCACAGCGCCATCACCAGTCGCGCGCGCTCGGGATGGTCGCGCAGCGCGCGGATGCGCACGCCGTGGTGGGAAATGCGGTAGTAGAGATCCGGACGGAAACGGCCGTCGCCGATCGCCTCCTCGAGGTCGCGGTGGGTCGCACAGACCAGGGCGAAGTCGAGCTTGATCGGCTTGCCGCCGCCAAGAGGCGTCAGTTCGCGTTCCTGCAGCACGCGCAGCAGTCGCGGCTGCAAGGCCAGCGGCATGTCCCCGATCTCGTCGAGGAACAGCACCCCGCCGTCGGCCTGGCGCACCAGCCCGGGATTGCCGTGCTTGCGCGCGCCGGTGAAGGCGCCGTCCTCGTAGCCGAACAGTTCGGCTTCGATCAGTCCTTCCGGCAGCGCCGCGCAGTTGACCGCGACGAAGGGTTTGCCGGCACGCGCGCAACGGCGATGCAGTTCGCGTGCGAACACTTCCTTGCCGGTGCCGGTCTCGCCATGCACCAGCACCGGCAGGCCGGCGTTGAGCACGCGGCAGGCGCGATCGAGTTCGGCATCCAGCGAGGCGTCGAACAGCGGCGCGTCGGCGCCGTCGGCCTGGGTGGCGGCGGACACGGTGATCGCCGGGCGCGAGGCCGGACGGCGCGGACGATCGTCGTGGGCCTCGTGCACGCGGCCGTGCAGGGCGCGGCCATGCCGGTCCAGCAACATGCCGTCGTCGCGCAGGCGCGACAGTTTGTCTTCGAACAATAGATCGTACGGCGTGTTGCCGAGTTCACTGCGCTCCAGGCCGAACAATTGCAGGCCGGCGTGGTTGGCCGCGACCAGGCGGCCGTTGCGGAAGGCGAGCAGGCCTTCGCGCGCGGTGCCGAGCAGGGCCGGGTCGCGATGCACGCGCAACAGCTCGCTGCCGGCGATGCCGTCGTCGAAATAGCGATGCTCGATATTGGCCACCGCCAGCCGCGCCAGGCCCAGCGCGTGCATGTGGTGGACGCTGGACTCGCCGGAGATGTCGAGCACCCCGACCAGTTGCCCGAACGGATCGAAGATCGGCGCCGAGGAGCAACTGAGGATCTTGTGCGGGGAGAAGTAGTGTTCGGCGCCGCGCACTTCCACCGGCTTGCCTTCGACGATCGCGGTGCCGATCGCATTGGTGCCGACCTGGGTCTCGCTCCAGCACGCGCCCGGCATCAGCGCCACGCGTCCGGCCTTGTCGAGGAATTTCGGATTGCCTTCGGCGTCCAAGATCCAGCCGTTGTCGTCGGTGAGGATGACGATGCTGCCGGTCGAGGTGGCGTCGGAGGACAGCAGTTCCAGTTCGGCGCGGGCGAAGCGCCACAACTTCTCGTGGCGCTCGCGCATCTCGCGCAGTTGCGCGGCGGTGACCGGTTCCACCGGTGGGTGGGTTTCGGCTTCCAGGCCCAGCCGCTGGCAGCGGCGCCAGGATTCAAGAATGGTCGCCGGCACCTGGCCGACGGGCGCGCCGCCATGCTCGAAGAAGGTGCGTCGCGCACTTCCGAGATTGCTGCCTGCCTGTTGCATCCGCGACATGGTTTTCTCCTGTGTCGCAAATTGCGACACCTGCTCCGACTGCTGTCCCGATAAACATCACAACGCTGTCGCACGTGCAATCGGTACTTATGACGCGGCGCAGCACATTCTGGTGCGTTTCCGCACCACGCAAGGGCAAAACCCGTGACGCGCCGCAACACCGATTTGTTGGCACCGCGCTTGCGTTGGGCCGTGTACCCACTCGGGCACCACGAACCCCATCGCAGGAGATCAGATGAACGCCGTCACCGCCGCCAAACCGCAAGCCACCGATCCGGGCTCCATCTTCAAGAAGCGCTATTCCAATTTCATCGGCGGGCAATGGGTCGCGCCGAAGAGCGGCGAGTACTTCGACAACGTCACCCCGGTGACCGGCAAGGTGTTCACCCAGGTCGCGCGCTCCAACAAGGACGACATCGAGGCCGCGCTCGACGCCGCCCATGCCGCCAGGGACGCCTGGGGCAAGAGCGCCGTGTCCGAACGCGCCAACATCCTCAACAGGATCGCCGACCGCATGGAGCAGAACCTCGAACTGCTCGCCTATGCCGAGACCTGGGACAACGGCAAGCCGATCCGCGAGACGCTCAACGCCGACGTACCACTGGCGATCGACCACTTCCGCTACTTCGCCGGTTGCATCCGCGCGCAGGAAGGCAGCCTGAGCCAGATCGACAACGACACCGTGGCCTACCACTTCCACGAACCGCTGGGCGTGGTCGGCCAGATCATCCCGTGGAATTTCCCGCTGCTGATGGCAGTGTGGAAGCTGGCGCCCGCGTTGGCCGCCGGCAACTGCGTGGTGTTGAAGCCGGCCGAGCAGACCCCGGCGAGCATCCTGGTGCTGGCCGAACTGATCGGCGACCTGCTGCCTGCGGGCGTGCTCAACATCGTCAATGGCTTCGGCCTGGAAGCGGGCAAGCCGCTGGCGTCGAGCAACCGCATCGCCAAGATCGCCTTTACCGGCGAGACCACCACCGGCCGCCTGATCATGCAGTACGCGTCGCAGAACCTGATTCCGGTGACCCTGGAACTGGGCGGCAAGTCGCCGAACATCTTCTTCGCCGACGTGATGGCCGAGGACGACGATTTCCTCGACAAGGCGGTGGAGGGTTTCGTGCTGTTCGCGTTCAACCAGGGCGAAGTCTGCACCTGTCCCTCGCGCGCGCTGATCCAGGAATCGATCTACGACGAATTCATGGCCCGCGTGCTCAAGCGCGTGGCGGCGATCAAGCAGGGCGACCCGCTGGATCCCAACACCATGGTCGGCGCGCAGGCATCCAGCGAACAATTGGAAAAGATCCTCAGCTACATGGACATCGGCCGTCAGGAAGGCGCCGAAGTGTTGGCCGGTGGCGAACGCAACAACCTCGATGGCGACCTGGCTGGCGGCTTCTACGTCAAGCCGACGATCTTCAAGGGCCACAACAAGATGCGCGTGTTCCAGGAAGAGATCTTCGGGCCGGTGGTGTCGGTGACCACGTTCAAGGACGAGGCCGAAGCGCTGGCGATCGCCAACGACACCTTGTACGGCCTGGGCGCGGGCGTGTGGAGTCGCGATGCCAGTCGCCTGTATCGCGTCGGTCGCGCCATCCAGGCCGGTCGTGTGTGGACCAACTGCTACCACGCCTATCCGGCGCACGCCGCGTTCGGTGGCTACAAGCAGTCGGGCATCGGTCGCGAAAACCACAGGATGATGCTGGACCACTACCAGCAGACCAAGAACCTGCTGGTCAGCTATTCGCCGAAGGCGCTGGGCTTCTTCTGATGCCCCAAGGCAAGGCCAATGCTGCAAGTGGATGGTGTCGCGCGCCACGGTCGATGGGCGCGCTGGCCATCGGCGTGCTTTCCCAAGCGTTCGCCGTCGCCACCGCGCAAGCCGCGGCCGATGCGGTCGATCTGCCGACGGTGTATGCCGTGTCCGTGGCGCCCGGAGCGGGCGCCACCCTGGACGAGTCGCGCACGGCCTTCGTCGTGCGTCACGTGGATGCCGACGAGCTCGATCGCCTGCAGGTATTCGACCTCACCGATGCGTTGAACCGGCGCGTGGTCGGGATCAGCCTGAATACCGTGCAGGGCAATCCGTTCCAGCCCGACCTGCAGTACCGCGGTTTCACCGGTTCGCCCTTGCTGGGCACGCCGCAGGGACTGGCCGTGTACCAGGACGGCGTGCGCGTCAACGAAGTGTTCGGCGACACGGTCAACTGGGACCTGTTGCCGGTGGCGGCGTTGCAGCGCGCGGAAGTCATCGCCGGCGCCAACCCGGTGTTCGGACTCAATACCCTGGGTGGTGCGATCAGCCTGACCAGCAAGGACGGCTTCAGTGCGCCCGGAACGGCGATCGATTACGAGGCTGGATCGTTCGGACGCACGGAAGCGGGATTCGAAAGCGGCGGCAACAACGGTACGCTCGGCTACTACGTGCATGCCGACGACCTGCGCGAGGACGGTTGGCGCGATCTGTCGCCTTCGCGTGCGCGCCACTACTTCGGATCATTCGGCTGGCGTGGCGACAAGGCGACGCTGGACCTGATCCTGGCCAACGCCAATACCCACCTCACCGGCAATGGCGCCGCGCCGGTCGAGCTTCTGGCCGAAGATCGCGCCGCGATCTTCACCGCACCCGATGAAACCGACAACCGCCTCGACCAGGCAACCTTGCGCGGCACCTACGCCTTCGGCGACGACGCGGTGCTCAGCGCATCGGCGTTCAGCCGCAGCGTGCGCACCCACGCCTACAACGGCGATGGCAGCGACGCCGAGGAATGCGAGGACGACGCAACCATCCTCTGCGAAGACGATGAAAACGAGCCGATCCTCGACCAGGACGGACAGCCTGTGTCTTCGGAATTCGACGCGATCAACAATATCGGCACGCGGCGCCAGCGCGCGCATGGCGGCAACCTGCAATTCGCTTTCTCGCGGCCGCTTGGCGCGCGCGACAACCAGTTCGTGGCCGGCGTCGACTATTCGCGCGGCACCGTCGCCTATCGCTCCCTCGTCGAAGCGGCGGTGCTGCTGGAAGACCGGCAGACTTCGAGCGATTCGGGCATCGAGATCCCTGCCTATGCGCTGGACGTGCACGCGTCCACGCGCAGCCGCTCGCTGTACCTGACCGACACGCTTTCGCTGACCGGATCGCTCGCGCTGACTGGATCGCTTCGCTACAACCAGACCCGCGTGGTGGTGGCCGACCAGAGCGGCCAGGACCCGGACCTCAACGGCGACCATCGTTTCTCGCGGCTCAATCCGGCCATCGGCCTGGCCTACGCGTTCTCGCCGGCGCTGAACTTCTACGCGAGCTACAGCGAATCCACCCGCGCCCCCACGCCGGTGGAGCTGAGCTGCGCCGACGAAGAGGCGCCATGCAAGCTGCCCAACCAGTTCATCTCCGATCCGCCGCTGGACCAGGTGGTGGCACGCAGCTGGGAAGCCGGATTGCGCGGCGGCCGCGAAGGCGACGCGCTGCGTTGGCAGGCCGGCCTGTTCCGGACCACCAACACCAGCGACATCCTGTTCCAGACCACCGGCGGCGCCAGTTCCAACGAAGGCTTCTTCGCCAACGTCGCCGATACGCGGCGGCAGGGACTGGAAGCGACGATCGAAGGTTCGATATCCGGCACTCGGTTGCAGTGGTATGCGAACTACACCTTCCTCGATGCGACCTTCCTCGGCGATTTCACCGAGTCCAGCGCCAACC
>JBOHXX010000107.1:0-9791 GCA_050737675.1 Pseudoxanthomonas sp. | reverse complement strand
CTTCGACCCGATCGCGAGAAGATCAAAAGCTCGCGCCCATGGGCGCTCCTACAGGGGTTCGTGCGATCTGAGGGGAAAGCTCGCGCCCATGGGGCGCTCCTACGCGGGTTCCGGGCGAAGAGCGTCGCGGGCAGGGCCCGCTCCTACAACAGCGTCGGCGCTCCTGCCGACGGCAAGTGTCGCGGTGATTTAAACTGTCGCTGCCCAATCACTGGAACCGGACCATGCCCTTCGTCGTCACCGAGGCCTGCATCAAGTGCAAGTACACCGACTGCGTCGAGGTGTGCCCGGTGGACTGTTTCCACGAAGGCCCCAACTTCCTGGTGATCGATCCGGACGAGTGCATCGACTGCACCCTGTGCGAGCCGGAATGCCCGATCAACGCGATCTATCCCGAAGACGACGTGCCGGCCGGACAGGAAGGCTACGTGGCCCTGAATGCGGAACTGTCCAAGGCCTGGCCGGTGATCACCGTGCGCAAGGATGCCCCGCCCGACGCCAAGGACTGGGAAGGCAAGCCGGACAAGCTGCCGCTGCTGGAACGCTGAGCCGACGCCTGTGGGAGCGGCGTAAGCCGCGAAAAGGAGTCCGCCAACGCCGGGCGAATCGATACTCAAGATTGTCGCCTTCGCAGCTTACGTCCCGAAGGAAGCCCCCCGGGGGGGGCCGCTCCCACAACAGCATCGGGGGTTGCCACTTGCACTGCCCGGATCCGGCATCGATCATTCCGCCCCGCACACGCGACCCTGCAGGTCAGGCCCGGGCTCGCATCAGCGCGCCGATCTCGTCCACGCGTTGCTGCAGCAGTTGCGGGTCGGCGCGGGTTTCCACGTTCAGCCGCACCAGCGGTTCGGTGTTGGAGCTGCGCAGGTTGAAGCGCCATTGGCCGAAGTCCGCGGACAGGCCGTCGGTGCGGTCCAGCACCGGATCCAGCGCCGCGTAATGCGCCAGCACCGCGGCGATCGCGGCCGGGGCGTCGGCCACGGTGAAGTTGATCTCGCCGCTACACGGGAACTTGCGCATGCGCTCCTCGACCAGTTCGGCCAGCGACAGGCCGCTGCTGCTGACCAGCGCGGCGATCAGCAGCCACGGCACCATGCCCGAGTCGCAATAGGCGAAGTCGCGGAAGTAATGGTGCGCGCTCATCTCGCCGCCGTAGATCGCGTCCTCGGCGCGCATCCGCTCCTTGATGAAGGCATGCCCGGTCTTGCACAGGATCGGCACGCCGCCGGCTTCCTCGACCATCTCGATGGTGTTCCAGAGCAGCCGCGGGTCGTGGATGATCCTGCCGCCCGGGTGGCGCGCCAGCAGTGCCCTGGCCAGCAGGCCGACCAGGTAATAGCCCTCGATGAAGCGGCCGTCGGCGTCGAAGAAGAAGCAGCGGTCGAAGTCGCCGTCCCAGGCGATGCCCAGGTCGGCGCCGTGTTCGCGCACCGCGTCGGCGGTGGCGGCGCGGCTGTCGGGCAGCAGCGGATTGGGGATGCCATGCGGGAAGTTGCCGTCCGGCTCGTGCTGGATGCGGATGAACTCGAACGGCAGGTGCGGGGCCAGCCCGTCGATGACGATGCCGGCGCCACCGTTGCCGGCATTGGTCACGATCTTCAGCGGCTTCAGGGCCACGCCTTCGACATAGCTGAGCAGGTGTCGCAGGTAGGCGGACTTGTCGTCCATTGTCGTCTCGTCGGCGGGCGCCGCGGCGGTGGCCAGCGGCGCATCGGACAAGGCCTGGTCGCGGATCGCGAACAGGCCGGTATCACCGCTGATCGGGCGCGCGCCTTCGCGCACCAGCTTCATGCCGTTGTAGTCCATCGGGTTGTGGCTGGCGGTGACCATGACCCCGCCGGCCGCGCCCAGGTGTTCGGTCTGGAAGTAGACCTCCTCGGTGCCGCACAGGCCGATGTCGATCACCTCGCGCCCGCTGTCGCGGAAGCCGCGGGCCAGCGCCGCCTGCAGGGCCGGGCTGCTCAGGCGCACGTCGCGGCCCAGCACCACCGGCCCGGCCCCGAGCTGCGCGGACATGGCCGCGCCGATGCGCGTGGCCAGGGCTTCGTTCAATTCGTCGGGAACACGGCCGCGGATGTCGTAGGCCTTGAATGCTTTGGGGGACATGGGATTCCTTGCGCGGGTGGAAACGGTGCGGGGGCACCGTGCTTTCGGGTGGTGAGTGTGCCGGCCGTGGCCGGCATGGCCATGGGAAGATTTCCCGGCAGGCCATTTTCGATGGGTTCGTGGAGGCGGGGCGGAGAGCTTACGGCTGGAAGCCGCTCCACCATCTCATCGTCGGATGGGCCAGTGATCACATCGAGCCAATTTGACTCGTGATCGAGCCGGCGCGGCTCGGCATCGAACAAACCCGGCTCCTGCGCCATAAAGAAGATCCTTCGCCGATTACCGGGAAAGATCGCCATCCTTAATAGGGGCGTCCATGGGTGCGAGCTTTTCGGTGGGGGGTCGGATACTTTTGATGCGCTTTGTTAAATCCGAGCTTGCTCGGATGCCTTTGAATCGCCGTGTAGATCCGAGTTTGCTCGGATCTACACCCCCGGAGCAGGTCCCCTTTGGGGAGAAGGCCAAAGGCATCGCGCCCAAGGGGCGCTCCTACGCAAGGGTAGTGATTACGGCTCAGCCGCCCAGCTTGGCCTTCAGCGCGGCGATCAGTTTCGGTGCCGAGCCGGCCGCGGGAAGGCCGCGCGGATCGATCGCCGAGATGTAGGTGCCCGCTTCCACCGCGACCGCGCGGACCAGGAAGTTGCCGCCTTCGTAGCTGACGTCGTAGGTGCCCAGCAGCTGAGACTGGTTGGCGATGGTGACTCCTTCAATGCCGCCCAGTGCGACGCCGATCCTGGCGAACACCTCATCGCGCGGGCCAGCGACGTTGAACCCGGTCGCGGATGCCACCGCGCCCGGCTGCGCGGAGACCTGGCCGGCGGCCGGCGGCAGGTTCATGGCGCCGGCGGTGTTGGGCAGGTTGAGGTCTGGCGGCACTTCCAGCGGCCTGGCCTCGGGGCTGAGCGCATAGTCCCTGTTGCCCTTGTGGAACCATTTGCAGCCGGAGACGCCAAGTACGGCGATGGCCAGCGCGGCAAAAGCCAGCGGGCGCAGGAACGAGGAAGTGGAACGCATGGGTAATCTCCTGGGGAATATTGCAATTAGGCCGCGATTGTCTCGCGACTGGCTGGAATTAGGCAGCGATGGTTTCGCGGCCGGATTGTTCTTCTAGCGCCTGGGCGGCGGCATGCAGGCGATCCGCCTCGGCGACATGGGCGGCGGAAAGCGGCAGCAGCGGCAAGCGCAGGCCGGCACCGTAACCCATGCGCTGCAACAGCGCCTTCACCGGGATCGGATTGGATTCGATGCCGAAGAAGGGATAGAACGGTTGCAGCGCCGCATCCTGGGCTTCGGCCGCGGCACGCAGCTGGCTGCGGGCCAGGTCGCAAAGCTTGCGGAAGGCGCGGGGCAAGGCATTGGAACCGACCGAGACCAGGCCATCGGCGCCGGCCAGCATGGCCCGGCAGGCGGTCGGATCGTCGCCACTCAAGATCGCGAAACCGTCACGGCGCAAGGCCAGCAAGTCGGCCATGCGCCCGGGTTCCGCGCGCGCTTCCTTGATGCCGACGATCCGTGGGTGCGAAACCAGTTCGGCCACGGTTTCCGGCAACAGGTCGCAACCGGTGCGGCCCGGCACGTTGTACAGCACCACCGGCAGGCCGCCCTGCTCGGCGACGGCGCGGAAATGCGCGATCAGCCCGGCCTGGGTCGGGCGCACGTAGGCCGGGGTGACCACCAGCGCGAAACCGGCTCCGGCGGCGGCGGCACGGCGGGTCTGGGCGATGGTCCTGGCGGTATTCATCTGTCCGGTTCCGGCCAGGATCGGGATCCTTCCAGCGACAGTCTCGACCGCGATCGTCAGCAGGGTGTCGTATTCGGCATCGTCCAGCGCGGCGGCCTCACCGGTCGATCCGGCGACCACGATGCCCTGGGTGCCGCCCTCGAGTTGCTGCCGGAGCAACCGGCGCCAGGCATCGAGATCCAGCTCGCCGTTGGCCGTGAATGGGGTCGCAAGTGCGGTGATACTGCCGGAAAGTGACAAGTCTTGTGCCTTCGCAAGGGAGCCGCGCGGATTGTCGCGCACCCCGTGATGTTACTTGCGGCTTGAAAGCGCGGGCAAGTATGCTGGGCCATGCACCGGGCACCTGCCCGGGCGCCATTCAGACTAGAAGTGATGCTGGAAACCCCCACGACCGATTCCACCGCCCGGCCTTCGCCGAACGAAAACCACCTCCTGATCAACGCCTATACGACGCATCCGGAGTCGCCGCTCCTGTCGGTGACGCGCCGGATCGCCGACAGCGGCTGCAACCTGGTCGATGCGCGCCTTTCCACGGTGGGCCGCGATGTGTCGGTGACCGCGCTGGCGACCGGCTCGTGGGATTCGGTGGCCAAGCTTGAGGCCATGCTGACCCGGCTGGAGCGCGAGGAAAGCATGAAACTGGTCTGGTACCGCACCGGGGCCAAGGTGGTGCAGTCCAACCTGCTGCCGTACATCGTGGAAGTGGTGGCGGCGGACAAGCCCGGCATCCTGTTCCAGCTGGCCGATTTCTTCGACCGCCAGGGCATCACCATCGAGAACCTGCAGAGCACCCGCTACCGGGCCATGCAGACCGGTGCAGAGATGTTCTCGGCGCAGGTGACGATAGGCGTGCCGGCCAACATGCACATCGCCGCGCTGCGCGACGACTTCCTTGAATTCTGCGACCACCTGAACCTGGACGCGATCATGGACCCGATGAAGTTTTGAGCCTGAAATCCTGAGCCCATGACAACGAGCGTATGACGACAGCCGGCACGACCCTGAGCAAGACCACGCTGAAGCTGCCGCTGGCGCTTTCCGGCGGCGAAACCGCGAAACTCTCCGACTACGCCGGCCAATGGCTGGTGCTGTATTTCTATCCCAAGGACAGCACCCCGGGTTGCACCACCGAAGGCATCGACTTCAACGTGCTGCTGCCGAAGTTCCGCAAGCTCAACGCCATGGTCCTGGGCGTTTCCCGCGACTCGGTGAAATCGCACGACAATTTCTGCGCCAAGCAGGGTTTCAAGTTCCCGCTGGTCAGCGATGGCGACGAAGCCTTGTGCAAGGCCTTCGACGTGATCCACGAAAAGAACATGTACGGCCGCAAGGTGCTGGGCGTGGTCCGCAGCACCTTCCTGGTTTCGCCCGACAGCCGCATCGCGCAGGAGTGGCGCGGAGTGAAGGTCGCCGGCCATGCCGAAGCCGTGCTTGAAGCCCTGAAGGTCGCAAGCAAGCAGTGACCGATCCTCTTTCCTTTTCCACCCATCGCCCTGCCCCGCAGGTCGCGGTGGCCTGCCGCTGTCTGAAACACCGCTGGAACTGTCCCGCTGAAACCGTCCGCTGAACCCGTCCCGCACCCCACCCTCAACGAGGCTGACTTGATGACCCGAAGCAAGCGCATCTACGTGTTGGACACCAATGTGCTGATGCACGACCCGACCGCGCTGTTCAAGTTCGAGGAACACGATGTATTCCTGCCGATGCAGGTCATCGAGGAACTGGACAACGCCAAGAAAGGCATGACCGAAGTCAGCCGCAACGCGCGCCAGGTCAGCCGTTTCCTCAATGAACTGATCGAAGGCGCCGGCGCCGAGCAGATCGACGCCGGCATCATCCTCAGCCACCCGCAGGGCCTGCAGCTGAAGTCGCAGAGCGCGATCGGCAGGCTGTATTTCCAGACCAAGCCGGTGGCGCTGGGCCGCACCTTCGGCACGGTCGCCCCCGACAACAAGATCCTCGCTTCGGTGCTGGAGTTGCGCGAACAGCATCCCGAGGTGCCGGTGATCCTGGTGTCCAAGGACATCAACCTGCGGATCAAGGCCGCGATCAGCGGCCTTGTCGCCGAGGATTACGAGAACGACCGGGCGCTCGATGATTTCAGCCTGCTGTTCACCGGCGCGACCGAGCTTTCGACCGATTTCTGGGACCGCCACGAAAAGGACCTGCGCTCGTGGAGCGACAAGGGCGGGCGCACCAGTTACGAAGTCAGCATGACCGAGGACGAGGACTGGTATCCGAACCAGTTCCTGTACCTGCCGGGCGAGGATGAAGTCGAATTCCGCGTCGCCAAGATCGGCACCGACAAGAAGGCCACGCTGGCCCTGGCCGATGATTTCCGCAGCAGCCAGCATGCGGTCTGGGGCATCATCGCCCGCAATCGCGAACAGAATTTCGCGCTGAACGCGCTGATGGATCCGGAGATCGATTTCGTCAGCCTGCTCGGCACCGCCGGCACCGGCAAGACCCTGCTCGCCCTGGCCGCGGGACTGGCGCAGACCATGGACCAGCAGCGTTACCGCGAGATCATCATGACCCGCGCGACGGTATCCGTCGGCGAGGACATCGGTTTCCTGCCCGGTACCGAGGAAGAAAAGATGACTCCGTGGATGGGCGCGTTGACCGACAACCTGGAAGTGCTGACCCACAACCAGGAAGGCGGCGCCTGGGGCCGCGCGGCGACCAACGACCTGCTCGCGTCGCGGATCAAGATCCGTTCGATGAACTTCATGCGCGGGCGCACCTTCCTCAGCCGCTACCTGATCCTGGACGAGGCGCAGAACCTCACCCCGAAGCAGATGAAGACGTTGATCACCCGCGCCGGCCCCGGCACCAAGATCGTATGCCTGGGGAATGTGGAGCAGATCGACACGCCGTACCTGACCGAGACCACTTCGGGCCTGACCTACGCCGTCGATCGTTTCAAGAACTGGGCCCACAGCGCGCACATCACCCTGCGTCGCGGCGAGCGTTCGCGACTGGCTGATTACGCGTCGGAAGTGTTGTAACGCCATGGCCGAGCGGCTCGCCGCCTGGGTGTGGATCGGCGGCGCCGCCCTCGCCTGCGTCGCCGGCATCGTCAACGTGGTGGGCTTCCTTGGCTACCAGCACCAGGCCATCACCCACCTCACCGGCAACACCTCGCTGCTGGGCGCGGCGCTGGTGGGTGGCGACAGGCAGGCCACGCTGCACCTGGCGGTGATGCTGGGTGCGTTCGTCGCCGGTGCGGCCCTGGGTGGACTGATCGTGCAGGACAGCGCGCTACGGCTGGGGCGTCGTTATGGTGTCGCCCTGACCGTTGAATCGCTGATGCTGTTCGCGGCGGTCCCGTTGTTCCGGCATCAGCATCTGGCCGGCCCGCTGCTCGCCGCCATGGCCTGCGGCCTGCAGAACGCGATGGCGACGACGTATAGCGGTGCGGTGGTGCGCACTACGCACCTGAGCGGCATGTTCACCGACCTCGGGATCATGCTCGGGCACGCGCTGCGCGGGGTGCAGGTGGCTCGGCGACGGCTGGCGCTGTGCGTGCTGATCACCAGCTTCTTCTTCATCGGCGGCGTGCTGGGCGCGTGGCTGTTCGCACGCGCCGACTACGGCGCGTTGTATTTTCCCGCCGTGCTGACCGGCTGCACCGGCCTGGGCTACTTCCTGTATCGCCAACTGCGCCGAAACACTGCGGCATAGCCGCCGCGTCGGCCGCACGCATGCCTGGCGCGGATTACGCGACAATAGCGCCATGACCCGCAATACCAATCCGCTTCCTCCCTGCGCCCTGACCATCGCCGGCTCCGATTCCGGCGGCGGCGCCGGCATCCAGGCCGACCTGAAGACCTTTGCCGCGCATCGCGTGCACGGGTTGTCGGCGATCGCCGCGCTGACCGCACAACACACTCGCGGCGTCACGGCGGTCAACGTGCCGCCGATGGAATTCCTGCGCGCGCAACTCGATGCCTGCTTCGACGATTTCGATATCGGCGCGGTCAAGTTGGGCATGCTGGCCAATGCGCAAGTGATCGGCGTGGTCGCTGACGCGTTGCAGGCGCGGCGTCCGCCTTCAGTCGTTCTCGACCCGGTGATGATCGCCACCAGCGGCGCGAAACTGCTGGAAGACTGCGCCCTGCTGGCGCTGCGTACACAGCTGCTGCCAATGGCGTCACTGGTCACGCCCAACCTGCCGGAAGCGGAACTGCTGCTGGGCCACGCCATCGCCGACCTCGACGCAATGCGTGCGGCTGCAAACGGGTTGCTGGTCCTCGGCGCGCGCTCGGTATTGCTGAAGGGTGGGCATTTGCAGGGCGACGGCGACGTGGTCGACCTGTTCGCCGATGCCGATGGCATCCGTGAAATCGTCCATCCGCGATTGCAACTGGAAGCGCACGGCACCGGCTGCACGCTGGCGTCGGCGATCGCCGCGAACCTCTGCCTCGGCCTGCCGCTGGCCGAAGCCTGCGCGGCGGCATCGGATTACGTGCACGCCGCCCTGCGCATGGGTTATCGCCCGGGCCGCAGCGATGTCGTCGTGCTCGACCACTTCGGGGCGGCGCCCTCGCCATGAGCATTCAGGCACTCGAGATCCCGTTGTCCACGGACGACGGCCACCAATTCAACCTGATCGCACGCATTCCTCCGCAAGCGCACGGCTCCGTGCTGTGGTTGCCGGCGCTCGGCGTCGCCGCGAAGCATTACCTGCCGCTTGCCGAGGCACTGGCGGCGCGTGGCGTTGCCGTGTTCCTGCACGAATGGCGCGGCAACGGCAGCAGCAGCCTGCGCGCCAGCCGCGAGGTGGATTGGGGTTATCGCGAAATCCTGGCCCAGGACCTGCCACGCAGCCATGCCGCCATCGCGCAACATTGCGATGCGCCTGTCGGCGCTATCGGCGGCCACAGCATCGGCGGACAATTCGCGGCCTGCTACCTGGCTTTGCACCCGGGTGCCCTCCAGGAATTGTGGTTGGTCGCCACCGGCTCGCCCTACTGGCGCACGTTTCCCGCGCCGAAGCGCTACTTCTTCCCGCTGGCCTTCCAGTTCGTGCCCTGGCTCGCGGACCGTCGCGGCCTTTTGCATGGCCGCAGGTACGGATTCGCCGGCGACGAAGCGCGCACCCTGATCCGCGACTGGGCGAAGGTCGGCCTGAGCAATCGCTATGCCGCCGCTGGATTGGACACCGATCTGGAAGCCGCCCTCTCACGGGTGGAGGTGGAGGCGCAGGGCGTTCTGCTGGCGCGGGACTGGTTCGCGCCACGCCGCTCGATGCAGGCCTTGCTCGAAAAGTTGCCGCGATCCCGTTCGACCGTCACCACGCTGGACAGCGCTGAGCTCGGCGCGCGCGCGGATCATTTCGCATGGATGAAGCAGCCGCAGGCCGTGGTGGATGCGTTGCTGGGTCGTGATATCCAGAAAAGGACTGGATAACTTGTGGGAGGGGCTTCAGCCCCGAAGAACGCAAGCGGGAAAGCGTCGGCAACGGCCAGAGCAAGAGCTCGCGGCGGGAACGCCGCTCCCACTATCCTCCTCGCTGGTCAGGTCGCGTAGCCCTGCGGGTTCATCGACTGCCAGTGCCAGGCATCGCGGCACATGGCATCGACATCGAGTTCCGCATGCCAGCCGAGCGACTGGTTGGCCAATGTCGGGTCTGCATAGACCTCGGCCACGTCGCCCGGGCGGCGGGCCACGATTTCGTAGGGGATGTCGCGGCCTGAAGCCTTCTCGAAACTGCGCAGCAGTTCCAGCACGCTGACGCCGCGGCCCGTGCCCAGGTTCACGGTCAGGCTGCGGTCCTCGCGCACCAGGTAGTCCAATGCATCGGCGTGCGCCCGGGCCAGGTCCATCACATGGATGTAGTCGCGCACGCCGGTGCCGTCGATGGTCGGGTAATCGCCGCCGAACACCTGCAGTTTCTCGCGCCTGCCCACTGCGACCTGGCAGATGTACGGCATCAGGT
>JBOHXX010000106.1:0-9819 GCA_050737675.1 Pseudoxanthomonas sp. | reverse complement strand
AATCTGCACCTATAACCTGAAGCCGGGAGCGCGCGAACGCTTCGCCCGCATCGCCAGCGAGGAAGTCATGCCCATGCTCGCGCGCTGGGGCACCGACGTGGTCCGCCATGGACCTTCCGCGCACGACGAGGACACCTATTTCCTGATCCGCGCCTACGCAAGCCTGGACGATCGCCAGCAGCGCCAGGACGCGTTCTATGGCAGCGATGAATGGGTCCACGGTCCGCGTGCCTCCATCCTCGGATTGATCGAGAACTTCACCTCGCTGGTGGTGGAACTGG
Source organism: Pseudoxanthomonas sp. (assembly GCA_050737675.1). Classification (GTDB taxonomy): domain Bacteria; phylum Pseudomonadota; class Gammaproteobacteria; order Xanthomonadales; family Xanthomonadaceae; genus Pseudoxanthomonas_A. The sequence continues at coordinate 9,538 of JBOHXX010000106.1, read as the reverse complement.
ACGCTTCCACCCTCGCCGGCCTGCGCGACGAGGTTGAACAGGCATGAACATGGGCCCCGACATCCGCGAAGACGTGATCGAGCTGCGCCAGTACACGCTCAAGCCCGGGCGCCGCGACGAGTTGATCGAATTGTTCGAACGCGAATTCATCGAAGGCCAGCAGGCCGTCGGCATGCGCATCCTCGGCCAGTTCCACGATGCCGACGATGCCGACCGTTTCGTCTGGCTGCGCGGCTTCACCGGCATGGCCGGGCGCAGGCAGGCCTTGGCCGATTTCTACGGCGGGCCGGTGTGGCAGGCGCATCGTTCCGCGGCCAACGACACCATGCTCGATTCGGACGACGTGCTGCTGTTGCGACCGGCGTATCCCGGTTCCAACTTCAATCCGTCATCGACACCGGAGGAAGGTACCGGTGGATCGCTGTTCGCGACCCTGCAGCCTTTCGATGCGCCGGTCGGCGACGAAGCGCTGGCGTTCTTCGCACAAGTGCTGGCGGCGGCTTGGGCGCGGATCGGCGCGCCGGTGCTGGCCAGTTTCACCACCGAATACAGCGCCAACGATTTCCCGACCCTGCCGGTGCGCGAGGGCGAGCACGTGCTGCTGTGGTTCTCGCGCCATGCCGATGCCGCGGCCTACCGACGCCACCAGGCGCAGCTGGCGGAGTGGCCCCGGGTTTCGGCGGCGTGGGCGCGGCTGGCGCCGCGACCGGTGCAGGTCCTCGAGCTGCGGGCGACGCCACGTTCCTGGTTGCGCGGCTGAAACCATGACCATGCGCCTTTGCATGGCTCCACAGGCTCGCGCGATGATGCGTACATGCGCCGCGCCGACCGCCTGTTCCTGATCATCCATGCCTTGCGTGGCCGCCGCTCCGCCTTGCCCGCTCGCAGTCTTGCCGAGACGCTGGGCGTGTCGCTGCGCACGGTGTATCGCGATGTCGTCGATCTGCAGACTTCCGGCGTCCCCATCGAAGGCGAGGCGGGCGTCGGCTACGTGTTGCGCAAGGGCGCGGACATCCCGCCGCTGATGTTCAACGCCGAGGAACTCGAAGCACTGGTGGTCGGCACGCGCTTCGTGCGCGCGTTCGGCGGCAAGCGCCTGGGCCTGGGCGCCAGCGCGGCCTTGCTGAAGATCGAGGCGGTGTTGCCGCCGGAACTGCGCGAACGCTCGCGGCGCACGCGCATCTTCGCCCCGGAGCTGGACAGCCGGATCGAATCGGGCGGCATGATCGATCGCCTGCATGCGGCCATCGAAAGCTGCCAGGTCCTGCAGCTGGAATATCGCGATCAGTCCGGCGACGCCAGCCTGCGCGAGGTGGAGCCGCTGTGCCTGGCGTTCTGGGGCGGCAGCTGGACCATCGGCGGCTGGTGCCGGCTGCGCCGCGACTTCCGCAATTTCCGCCCCGACCGGATCGTGGCGATGGCGGCCACCGGCGAGGTCTTCACGGAAACGGAATCGCGCGGCCTGGAAGCCTACCTGCAGGCCGTAGGCATGCGCGGCGAAGCGAGGTAATCGACTGGCCGTAGGAGCGACGCGAGTCGCGAAGTCCAGGAACATCGATTCTGCGGATATCGCGACTCGCGTCGCTCCTACGCGATCGCTGCGGAAGCGGTTGGACCCGCGGCGCGTTGCTGATGTCTTGCCGCCAGGTCAGACCCGGCCTTCCGATTGCAGCTGCGCGTATTCCTCGTCGGTGAACAGCCGCGAACGCACCAGGAAACGCACGCCTTCGCCGTTCTCCAGCGAAAACATGCCGCCGCGTCCCTCGACCACGTCGATGGTCAGCTGGGTATGCTTCCAGTACTCGAATTGCGACGGACTGATATAGAACGGGGCGCCGCCGATCTCGCCCAGCTGTACGTCGCGATCGCCAACGATGAAGTCGCCTTGCGGGTAGCACATCGGCGAGGAACCGTCGCAACAACCGCCGGATTGGTGGAACATCAGCGGACCATGCTTGCCGCGCAGCTTCTCGATCAGCTGCAGGGCGGGCAGGGTGGCGACGACCTGGGCGGTATCCATGCGGTTCTCCTTCGACGCGTCCACTTCAACGCGACCATTGCCATTGCGCGCCGACCAGGAAACCGCGGCCCGGTCCGGGTTCGTAGAAGCGGCTGTTGCCTTCGTTGACGATCACCGAACCGATGTAGGCGTGGTCCAGCGCGTTGTCGATGCGGACGAAACCGCGCAGGCGGCTGGTGCCGATACTCCAGCTGCGTGCGGCTTCCAGGTTGAGCAGGAAATAACCGGGCGCCGACTGGCTGGCGATGTCGTTGACCGCGACGTCGCCGACGCCGTTACCTTCGACCGCCGCCGACCACGCCTGTCCCTGCCACTGCAGGCGAGCGAACAGTTGCTGCTTCGGCACGCCGGGAATGCGCGATCCCGCCGCCACCGGCGTATCGGGAAGGGTGCAGCCGGTGCGGTTGCAGATCAGGAAGGCGTCGCGGAATTCGGCCCGCAGCCAGGTATAGGAAAGCTGCAGGTTCCATTGCGCCGCCAGCGGCGTCTCGAACGAGGCCTCGGCGCCTTGCCGGCGCGCGCGCCCGACGTTGCGGTAGGTGCTGCGGCCGCCGACATTGCTGGCCACGGCCAGCTCATCGTCGGTGTCGGCGCGGAACACGGCGACGTTCAACGAGGCGCCTTTCCCATTGCGCCATTTTCCACCCAGCTCCAGGTTGCGGCTGACCGCCGGCGAAAGACCCAGTGCCAGTCCAGCGCCGCCATCGGCGCGATAGCCGAGTTCGTTGAAGGTGGGTGTTTCGAATCCGCGACCGGCCGACAGGTACACGCGGGTGTCTTCGCTCGCGCTGAACACCAGACCCGCGACCGGCGTGGTCTGCGAATACGCGACGCGACCACTGTCATCGGGATTGTTGGCGGTGATGTAGTCGTCATCGGAGCGGAACCGCACTTCGCTGTGGCGCACGCCGGCCAGCAAGGCCCAACGGTCCGCAAATTTCCACCAGGCCTGGGCGAACTGGTCGAAGTTCTCGACCTGGTTGTGCTCGTCGCGACGCTGCGCGCCTCTCACGCCAAGGGTGCTGCCGACGAAATTCTCGTAGCCCTGCCGATGCTGGCGCTGGCGATCGGCATTCGCACCGACCGTGACTTCGAATGGACGCGCAGCCACTTCGCCTTGCCAGGTCCAGCGCGCGTCGAGGCCGCCGTAGTCGTTGTCCAGGTCGATGACGCCGCCGGAGTTGAGCGGGTTGGCTTGCGCGACCGCCGGCAGCGACAGGAACTGCTCGACGCTGCGTTGTCCGCCGTAGCCCATCAGCCGCAGGGTCTGCGCATTGCCCAGTGGTTGCTGGTAAGTGATGCCGGCCTGGGTCTGTCGCACCGACTTGCGCGTATCGAACAACAGCGCCACCGGTGAAGCCTGGCGCGGATCCGTGCGGACCTGGTCCCGGGTCAGGCCGAGTGGATCGTCGGCGTCGGGCAGGTCCAGGTAATTGAAGACAAGATCCAGCCGGCGTTCGTCGCCCAGGTTGAAGGTCAACTTCGCGTTGACCGAATCGCGCCGTGCCGCGCTGTGCCCGCGATAGCCATCGGTTTCGAAAGTCGAGGCGGCCAGGTTGTAGCCCACCGCGCCTTGCTTGCCGAGCAAGCGCGCCGACAGTGCATGGCTGGCGTTGCTGCCCGCCGATGCCGAAATGCGCCCTTCGTCCGGATCTTCGCCGTCCGCGCTCCACAATTGCAGCACGCCGCCGGAAGAGTTGCCGTACAGCGCGGAGAACGGACCGCGCATGACCTCGATGCGATCGCCGCCGGCGAGGTTGAAATGCGACAGCTGCCCCTGTCCATCCGGCATCGAGGCGGGAATGCCGTCGGCGAACAGGCGCACACCGCGCACGCCGAAGGTGGAGCGCGCGCCGAAGCCGCGGATCGACAGTTGCGTGTCCTGGGCGTAGTTCTGCCGGTCGCGCGCGAGCAGGCCAGGAATGCCGCCGAGCCGTTCCGAGACGTTCACGCCTGCACTGTCGTTGTCCCCGCGCAGGTCGATGCTGTCCAGCGAGGCCGGGGTGTCGAACGCGGGCACCCCCTGCAGGCGGGTGGGATTCACCAGCACGCGTTCCAGCGTGGTCGCATCGGCGCCCGCGTCGGCGGGTGTAGCGGCCCAGGCGGGTACGGCCAGCAGGCTGGCGATGGAGAAGCTGAGCAGGTTGAGGCGCATGGGGTTCAATCGATCATCCGAAAAAGAACTTGCCTTTCATCATCGTCCAATGTCCCGGGAACGAACAGAAGAAGGTGTAGTCGCCGCCTTTCTTCAGCTTCGAGGCCGGGAAGGTCACCGACGTCGATTGCCCGCCGCCGACCACCTTGGTGTGGGCGATGACGCGCGCATCGCCTGCAGCGACGAAATCCCTGGCCAGTCCGGCCGCCATGGCGCCCTTGGTCACCGCGTCGAAATCGGCGCTGCGGGTCAGCACCCAGTTGTGGCCCATGACGTTGGCCGCGAACTGGCCGGTGTTCTTCAGGGTCACGGTCACCTGCGTGCAACTGGCGGCCAGCCTGATCTCGGGCAGGTCGTACTTCATCTGGTCGTTGGCCTCGATGGCCACGGTGCAGGTCTTGGCCCAGGCTTGCGGTGCGGCTGCGATGAGCAGCAGCGCGATAACGGTCTTGTACACGGGGGACTCCTTGCTGTTCGGGGTGCTGCGGGTAACGAGAGACGAGAAGTGGGAAACGAGAAGTGAGTGATGCTGCCGCGCCCGCAGTGTGTGCGGGCGCGGCAAGCGTCGTGGCTCAGAAGAAGATGATGCCGCCGAGCGAGGCGCCATCCATCTGCACTTTTTCGCCATCGAAGCCTTCCGACTCGGTGCGGCCGGCCTCGAACCCCAGGGTGATGCTCCTGGTCAGCGAGTAGTAGGCGCCGAGGGTCGCGTTGGCATTCGATTTCAATCCGCCGGTGGCCACGGTGTCGTCCTTGTTGCGGCTGAGGCCGTAGTTCAGGCCCAGTTTCAGCTTGTCGGTGACCGCGAACGTGCCCTGGGCCAGCCAGTTGGTCGACTTGGTCTGTTCCTGGTCGCCGTCGGAAAGGATGCCCAGGCCCTTGCCGCTCTGCACGTTGGCCAGCAGGCCGAAGCGCCCGGCCTTGACCGAAGCGCCAAGCTCGCCGCCGGCCATGGTGAAGCTGTCCGAATCGTCGACGCTGTTGTAGAAGCGCTGGGTCTTGGCGCCGGCCCAGACCTTGAAGGTGTCGTTGCTCCACGACACCTGGGCCTGCACTTGCGGCGCCGCCTTCGACACATACGCGCCGCCGTTGTCGACCGGGCTGAACAATCCGCCGGTGAAAGCGAAGCCGCCCAGCGAAGGCGAGGAGTAGACGATCTGGCCGTAGTTGCCCAGGTAGGTGTAGCCGGCGCCGATATGGCCCAGGGCGACGCGTCCGCGCTGCGTGGCCTGGATCGGCGCGCCCACCCCGAGCAGGGTCATGTCGCTGAGGATCGCGCCGGAACCGAAGATGCCGTAGTCGCGGCCCAGCTTGAAGGTGCCGATGTCCTTGTTGCCGACGGTGAAGAACGCCTGGCGCACGTCGACGCCGCTGTTGGCCGCGATCGCGCTGGAGGTCGCGGTGTGGGCCATGATGCCGATGGTGCCGCCGACGTCGTAGCCGCCCTGCACGCTGCTGAACTTGGTGACCAGCGCATTGGGCAGCAAGCCATTGCCGATGGTGGTGCGGCTGTCCTCGCCGCCGCAGCCGAGCGCCTGCCCGGCGAGGGCGAGGCCGCCCACGGCTTCGTCGCCGCAACTCACCGAGGTGTAGTACGCATTGACGAAGCCGCCGACGTCGATCTTCCAGTCGCCGGCCTGGAACTCCGCCGCCTGCGCGGCGGACATCGATGCGAGCAGGAATGGAAGTGCGAGGGCGCCACGGCGGATGCGGCGTATCGGGTTGCGTGTCGCGTTGCGGTTGTTGCGCATGGCATTCCCCTCCCAGGGACGAGTGGTGCAGCGGAATTCCGGATGCGCGGCGCGCACCGGGCTGGACGCGGCCGGCAGGCGGGCGCGTGGTGGAAGTGGTGGAAGTGGTGGAAGACGCGCGGACCCCGGTCCGCGCGTTGTCAGCTCATTGGCCGGCGTAGATCAGCGGCACGGTCGAGGCATCGGCCGCGTCGAAGGTCAGCGATTGCTTGCCGTCGGGATAGCCGTTCTGCTGCAGCAGGTAGGCCATGATCTCGACATAGGTTTGCTTCGGCAGGCTGCCCGGCGCCATCGCCGGCATGTTCTTGTGCACGATGGTGAAAATGTCCTTGAGCTTGAACTTGCCGGAGTCGGGCGCGAAATGCCTGCCTTTCAGCGCCGGACCCGCGCGGCCGGTCAGGTCGGGGCCATGGCAGAGCGCACAGTTTTCCTCGTAGGCGGCCTTGCCACTGGTGGCCTGGGCGACGGCGTACAGCGCCGGCGGCGGTTCGCGAGGAACCAGGGCAACCGCCTCCGCCTTGCCGGGTAGTGCTCCGTACGGCTCCAGCAACGTGGCCAACTGGCTGTCCTTGTCCAGTTGTCCCACGCTGGCTTCGAACTTGCGGGCCGCGTCCGCGTTCGCATCGGCGTACAGCGCCACCAGGTTGTAGCGCGCATGCGGCTCGTCAAGTTCGGTGTAGGCGAAGCGTTGCGCTTGCCCGTCCTTGATCAGCTGCTGCACCACCGCCGGCCGCCACAACATCGCCGCCTGCACCTCGCCCGATTCCAGCGCCTCGATCGCCGCCTTGTCGCTCAGGCGCACGTCGGCCTTGAGCTTCGGGTACCTGGCGAAGTAGGTGTTGGGCATGGTCTGGTAGGTGACAGCGATGTTCGTACCCGCCGGCAACGCATCCAGTGCGTGAGCCTTGCCGTCCGCCGGGGTGACCAGCACGTAGCCGGTATGCCCGTAGGGCGCGGTGACGCGCAGGCCAGCGGGCAACCCGCTGGCATCGTCATCACGCAACGGGAAGCCGAGCACCAGCTGGCACTGTTCGCCGGCCAGGGTGACGAAGTTCTTCATCTCGAAGCCTTCGTCGTCGCTGCCCGAACCATCGAACTCGTGCACGCCCAGGGTCACGCCCTGGGCCTGGGCCACCGCTTCGGCCAGTTTTCGGCCCATCGCCGAGGCCGAGCTGCTGCTGTCGATGCAAACCGACAGCCCGGCCGATGCGACGGACGACGAGGCCGCCGCATCGACCGCGGCCGTGGCTGCCGGATCGGGACTGCGCTTGCCGCAACCGGTCCCGGCGAATGCCAGGGCCAGCGCGGTGCCTGCGAGGAGCATGGAGCTTTTCATCGTCGGGTCCTTACAGCGAGAACACGTAGAGATGGCCGCCGAGGGGGATCGCCTTGACCTTCGGGTCCTGGGCCATCTCGCCGCCCCAGATCGGCGTACCGCCGCCCCAGCCCGCGTACACGCCGACGTACTGCTTGCCGTCGACCTTCCAGGTGCTGGGCACGCCGAGCACGCCGGAACTCATCTGCGGGCTCTTCCACAACACCTTGCCGGTCTTCGCATCGAAGGCGTACAGGTAGCCGTCGGCGCTGCCGGAGAACACCAGGCCGCCGGCGGTGCTCAACATGCCGCTGTTCCATGGCAGCTCGGACGGGAAGGTCCAGGCCTGCTTGCCGGTGTTGACGTCGATCGCCTGCACCGAGCCCCACTGGTTGGGGAACGCCGGGTCGCGTTTGACCAGGAAGCTTTCGCCCAGGAACGGCAGGCCGGCCTTGTAGCTGACTTCGGTGCCCTTGATGGTCATGCACGAATGCAGGGTCGGCACGTAGGCATAGCCGGTCTGCGGGCTGACCGAGATCGGCCACCAGTTCTTGCCGCCGAGGAAGCTCGGGCAGGTGAACACTTCCTTGTCCACGGTTGGGCGCAGCGCCGGATCGGTCTGCATCTTGCCGTTGGCGTCGGGGCCGGTCACCGAAGTGGCGGTGGTGAACTTCTCGGCGTAGATCAGCTTGCCGTCGGTGCGGTCGATGGCATAGAACCAGCCGTTGCGGCTAGCGCTGACGATCGCCTTGTGCCTGGTGCCCTTGTAGTCGATGTCGGTGAGGACGGTTTCGTTGGTGCCGTCGTAGTCCCAGGTGTCGTTGGGCGTGTACTGGTAGTGCCACTTGATCTTGCCGGTGGCCGGATCCATCGCGATCACCGAATCGGTGTACAGGTTGTCGCCGGGACGCAGCGTGGCCAGCCACGGGCCGGGATTGCCTACGCCCCACAGCAGCGTGTCGGTTTCGGCATCGTAGCTGCCGGTCAACCAGGCGGCGCCGCCACCGGTTTCGGCCGCGCCCTTGGGCCAGGTGTCGCCGCCCGGCTCGTCCGGCAACGGCACGGTATGCTGTTTCCATACCTGCTTGCCGGTGTTGGCGTCCAGCGCCGCGACATAGCCGCGCGCGCCGTATTCGCCGCCGGACACGCCGACGATCACCTTGCCCTTGACCACCAGCGGCGCCAGGGTCATCGCGTAGCCGACATCCTGCTCATGGATGTTCTCGTTCCAGACCACCTTGCCGGTCTTGGCGTCCAATGCCACCACGTGGTTGTCCAGCGTGGCCATGTAGACCTTGTCTTCGTAGAGCGCCACGCCCCGGTTGACCACGTCGCAGCACACGGTCTTCAGGCCGGCGTTGGACAGGTCGTGTTCGTACTTCCACAGCTCCTTGCCGGTGCTGGCCTGGAACGCGATCAGGTGGTTCTTCGGCGTGGTCACGAACAGGTAGTCGCCGTTGACGATCGGCGGCGACTCGTGGCCCATGTCGAACGCGGTCTTGTAGTCCCAGGCCGGCTTGAGCCCGGCGACGTTGGCAGTGCTGATCGAATCGAACGGCGCATAGCCGGAGCTGGCGTAGTCGCGCCGGTACATCAGCCAGCCATCGTCGTTGGCCGCGTCGGCCAGTCGCGCATCGGTGACGGCCGGATAAGCGTCGGCCTGGTCCGCAGCGGCCGGCGCCTGCTGGGCGGCCGTGTCGGTGGCGGGGGCGGCGGTTTCCTTGCAACCCTGCAAGGCCAGCATCGCGCCGGCCACGAGCAGGCCGGTGTACAGCGCGCGCCGGCGATGCATGCGCAAGGGAGCGGGGGTGTGGTGTTGGATCATGGTTGCGGTACTCCTGGGCGGTGGTGATTGGCTGTGGGGAGAAAAATCCGGATAGGGTCAGAACGCGTAGCGCGCGCCGAGCCACGCGCCGCGCGGGGCGCCTGGCCCCAGGAAGCGTGGATCGGAATAATCGGGAAACACTTCACCGGGCTCGCCGAGCGCGCCGAAGTTCTCGTAGCGGCGGTCGAACAGGTTGTCGACGCGCGCATGCAGCGAAAGCCGCCTGGTCGCCTGCCAGCGCGCACGCGCGCTGGCGACGGTGTAGGCGCGGGTGCGTCCGAGGCGGTTGGCTTCGTCGCCACGCAGGTACACGCCGCTGCGGTATTCGGCACTGAAGCCGACACTGAGCGAAGGCAGGACTTCGAAATCCAGGCCGGCTTTCAAGTGGTGGCGCGACAGGCCCGGCAGGGAGTCGCCGCGGCCGACTTCCAGCACGCCGTCTTCATCGGCATCGGGATGGTTGGCGCTGGAC
>JBOHXX010000105.1:0-9823 GCA_050737675.1 Pseudoxanthomonas sp. | reverse complement strand
GTTCCGGCCCCGGATGGGCCAGCAGGCCGGATCCGTCAGTTGACGGGGTTTTAACCTGCCAGCTATACTTTCCTGTCTCGGCGGGCCGTCATGCGGCCTGCCGTCATTTTCACGCACAAGGCTCTGGCCTTACATCCGAAGAATCCATAAAGATGGCAACGATCAACCAGCTCGTCCGCAAGCCGCGGCAGGCCCCCACCTACAAGAGCCAGTCGCCCGCGCTGGACAAGTGCCCGCAGCGTCGTGGCGTGTGCACGCGCGTGTACACCACCACCCCGAAGAAGCCGAACTCGGCTCTGCGCAAGGTGGCCAAGGTGCGCCTGACCAACCAGGAAGAAATCATCAGCTACATCGGCGGTGAAGGCCACAACCTGCAGGAGCACTCGGTGGTCCTGGTTCGCGGCGGCCGCGTCAAGGATCTTCCCGGCGTGCGTTACCACACCGTCCGCGGTTCGCTCGACGCCTCCGGCGTGGCCAAGCGCCGCCAGGGCCGTTCCAAGTACGGCGCCAAGCGTCCGAAGGCTTAAGGAAATAGATCATGTCGCGTAAAGGCTCAACCCCACAGCGTACCGTCCTGCCGGATCCCAAGCACGGCAGCCACACCATCGCCCGTTTCATCAACATGGTCATGTACAGCGGCAAGAAGTCCGTTGCTGAAAAGATCGTGTACGGCGCCATGGAGGTCATCAGCGAAAAGAATCCGAACGCGCTCGAGTTGGTCGAGAAGGCGCTGGACAACATTTCGCCGACCGTCGAAGTGAAGTCGCGTCGCGTCGGTGGCGCTACCTATCAGGTGCCGGTCGAAGTGCGTTCGTCGCGTCGCCTGGCCCTGGCCATGCGCTGGCTGATCGAATCCGCCCGCAAGCGCGGCGAGAACTCGATGCCGCGCAAGCTGGCAGCCGAACTGATCGATGCCTCGGAAAACCGTGGCGGCGCCATCAAGAAGCGTGAAGAAACCCACCGCATGGCGGAAGCGAACAAGGCGTTCGCCCACTACCGCTGGTGATTTGCCCGGGCCCGTGGGCGCTGCGTTTGTCGCTGGCGCCTTGAATCACGGGCCTTTCGGCACCATCTAGGTGCCCTTGCGACGGGTTTCGTCGCATGACCGAATCCGAAGGCCGCCCACGGGCGGCGTTCGGCCATCCGCAAACATAAAAACAAAGAGAGACTGTCGTGGCTCGCACCACTCCCATCGAGCGTTACCGCAACTTCGGCATCATGGCCCACATCGACGCGGGCAAGACCACCACGTCGGAACGCATCCTGTTCTACACCGGCGTCAGCCACAAGATCGGTGAAGTGCACGATGGTGCCGCGACCATGGACTGGATGGAGCAGGAGCAGGAGCGTGGCATCACGATCACGTCCGCTGCGACCACGGCGTTCTGGAAGGGCATGGACAAGTCCATGCAGGAACACCGCTTCAACATCATCGATACCCCCGGACACGTTGACTTCACTATCGAAGTCGAGCGTTCCCTGCGCGTGCTCGACGGCGCCGTGTTCGTGCTCTGCGCCGTTGGCGGCGTGCAGCCGCAGTCGGAAACCGTGTGGCGCCAGGCCAACAAGTACTCCGTGCCGCGGATGGCGTTCGTCAACAAGATGGACCGCACCGGCGCCAATTTCGACAAGGTCGTCGAGCAGCTGAAGAGCCGCCTGGGCGCGTATGCCGTGCCGATGCAGGTGCCGGTGGGCGCTGAAGACGGCTTCGACGGCGTCATCGACCTGCTGAAAATGAAGCGTATCCACTGGGATACCGCCTCGCAGGGCACCATCTTCGAGTATGGCGAAATTCCGGCCGAACTGCTGGAGAAGTCGGTTGCTGCCCGCGCATTCATGGTCGAGGCCGCGGCCGAAGCCAGCGAAGAGTTGATGGACAAGTACCTCAACGAGGGCGAGCTGTCCGAGGCCGAGATCATCAGTGGTTTGCGCCAGCGCACGCTGAAGGTCGAGATCGTGCCTGTCTTCTGCGGCACTGCGTTCAAGAACAAGGGCGTGCAGGCCATGCTTGACGGCGTGGTCCACTTGCTGCCGTCGCCGTCCGACCGTCCGCCGGTTGCCGGCATCGACGAGAACGACAAGGAAGACAGCCGTCCGGCCACCGATACCGCTCCGTTCTCGGCGCTGGCGTTCAAGATCATGACCGATCCGTTCGTGGGTTCGCTCACGTTCTTCCGTGTCTATTCGGGCATCCTCAACTCGGGTGACGCGGTGTACAACCCGGTCAAGTCGAAGAAGGAACGCGTGGGTCGCATCCTGCAGATGCACTCCAACGAGCGCAGCGAAATCAAGGAAGTGCGTGCGGGCGACATCGCCGCCGCGGTGGGCCTGAAGGACGTCACCACCGGCGACACGCTGTGCGCGCAGGACCACATCATCACCCTGGAACGCATGGTATTCCCGGAGCCCGTCATCTCGATGGCGGTGGAACCGAAGACCAAGTCGGACCAGGAAAAGATGGGTGTCGCCCTGGGCCGCCTGGCCCAGGAAGATCCGTCGTTCCGTGTGCGCACCGACGAAGAGTCCGGCCAGACCATCATCGCCGGCATGGGCGAGTTGCACCTGGACATCCTGGTGGACCGCATGAAGCGCGAGTTCAATGTGGAAGCCAACGTCGGCAAGCCGCAGGTCGCCTATCGCGAAACCATCCGCAAGTCGGTCAAGCAGGAAGGCAAGTTCGTGCGCCAGTCCGGTGGTCGTGGCCAGTACGGCCACATCGTCATCGAGATGGCGCCGCAGGAACGTGGCGTTGGTTTCTCGTTCGAGAACGCCATCGTCGGCGGCGTGGTGCCGAAGGAATACGTCACTGCCGCGGGCAAGGGCATCGAGGAAGCACTGAAGAGTGGTCCGTTGGCTGGCTTCCCGGTGGTGGACGTGGCGATCAAGGCCGTGGACGGCTCGTTCCATGACGTGGACTCCAATGAAATGGCGTTCAAGGTCGCGGGCTCGATGGCGTTCAAGGAAGCCTTCGCCAAGGCCGGCCCGGTGTTGCTGGAGCCGATGATGAAGGTCGAGATCGTGACGCCCGAGGATTACCTGGGCGACGTGATGGGCGACGTCAGTCGTCGTCGCGGCATCCTGCAGGGCCAGGAAGACAGCCCGTCGGGCAAGGTGATCAACGCCATGCTGCCGCTGGGCGAGATGTTCGGCTACGCCACCACGCTGCGCTCCATGTCGCAGGGTCGCGCCACCTTCACGATGGAATTCGACCACTATGCCGAAGCGCCGGCCAACATCGCCGAATCGGTCATCAAGAAGAACTGAGGGATGCCGGCCCATGTGGCCGGCTTTCCCATTCAAAACGATCACAGGAATCAAAGGGTAGACAGCCATGGCAAAGGGTAAATTCGAACGCACGAAGCCGCACGTGAACGTGGGCACGATTGGTCACGTTGACCACGGCAAGACGACGCTGACGGCGGCGCTGACGAAGATCGGTGCGGAACGTTTTGGCGGCGAATTCAAGGGTTACGACCAGATCGACGCGGCGCCGGAAGAGAAGGCTCGCGGTATCACGATCTCCACGGCGCACGTGGAATACGAATCGGCGAACCGCCATTACGCGCACGTCGATTGCCCGGGCCACGCCGACTATGTGAAGAACATGATCACCGGTGCGGCGCAGATGGACGGCGCGATCCTGGTGTGTTCGGCCGCGGACGGCCCGATGCCGCAGACCCGCGAGCACATCCTGCTGTCGCGCCAGGTCGGCGTGCCGCACATCGTGGTGTTCCTGAACAAGGCGGACATGGTCGACGACGCCGAGCTGCTGGAGCTGGTGGAGATGGAAGTCCGCGAGCTGTTGAGCAAGTACGACTTCCCGGGCGACGACACCCCGATCATCCATGGTTCGGCGCGCCTGGCGCTGGAAGGCGACCAGAGCGAGATCGGCGTGCCGTCGATCCTGAAGCTGGTGGACGCCCTGGACAGCTTCATCCCGCTGCCCGAGCGCGACGTGGACAAGCCGTTCCTGATGCCGGTGGAAGACGTGTTCTCGATCTCCGGCCGCGGCACCGTGGTGACGGGTCGTATCGAGCGTGGTGTGATCAAGGTGGGCGAGGAAATCGAGATCGTGGGTATCCGCGATACGCAGAAGACCACGGTCACCGGCGTGGAGATGTTCCGCAAGCTGCTGGACCAGGGCCAGGCAGGCGACAACGCTGGCCTGCTGCTGCGCGGCACCAAGCGTGACGACGTGGAGCGCGGCCAGGTGCTGTGCAAGCCGGGTTCGATCAAGCCGCATACCGAGTTCGAGGCCGAAGTCTATGTCCTGTCCAAGGACGAGGGCGGCCGCCACACCCCGTTCTTCAAGGGTTACCGTCCGCAGTTCTACTTCCGCACCACCGACATCACCGGCGCTTGCGAGCTGCCGGAAGGTGTGGAGATGGTGATGCCGGGCGACAACGTGAAGATGGTGGTGACGTTGATCAACCCGGTGGCGATGGACGAAGGCCTGCGCTTCGCGATCCGCGAAGGCGGTCGTACCGTCGGCGCCGGCGTGGTGGCAAAGATCATCAAGTGACGACCTGGCCCCTGCGCCTGGCGCCAGGGGTTTGCCAAGTGGTCATCCTCGCGAAAACGGGGATCTAGGCCACAAGGGTGGCAAAGCTCCAAAACTAAGTGTATGATTCGCGCCCGGCTTAACAGGCTGGGCGTTATTTTGCAGTATCCGCCAGCGCCTCCTGGGAGGTCGTTGGCTACCGCGAAAAGAGGCGCAGGATGTGCCTCGTGTTCGCCAGACAAGGAAAATGTCGCGTGATTCGCCATATTTGGCTGCCCTGGTATTGACGGGGTGATTCACGCGTCTTATACTTTTCTGTCTGGGCGGGCCGGGTTACCGGGCCGCCCAGCTTTTCAGGAAGAATCCCCACATCGCAGCCGCAGGCTTCAGCAGCGCGCAGCGGGGGAAATGAACAAGCAGGATCAATCAGGGGCAAGGCATCCCAGAGGCCGCGCCCGTCGCTCTTTTAACCAAGGAAACTCCGTCATGGCGGACCAAAAGATCCGGATCCGGCTCAAAGCGTACGATCATCGCCTGATCGACCGCTCGGCCAGCGAGATCGTAGAAACGGCCAAGCGGACCGGCGCGCAAGTGCGCGGCCCGATCCCGCTGCCGACCAAGATCGAGCGCTTCACCATTCTTACCTCGCCGCACGTCGACAAGGACGCGCGTGACCAGTACGAGACCCGCACCCACAAGCGCGTGCTCGACATCGTCGACCCCAACGACAAGACCGTGGACGCGCTGATGAAGCTCGAACTCGCGGCTGGCGTCGACGTCCAGATCAAGCTGACCTGAGGCCACTGACATGACCGCGAAGAAATATTCGTTGGGTCTGGTAGGCCGCAAGGCTGGCATGACCCGGGTGTTCACCGAAGATGGCAAGTCCATCCCGGTCACCCTGATCGAAGCAACCCCGAACCGCATCACCCAGCTCAAGACCCCCGAAACCGACGGCTACAGCGCCGTGCAGGTCGTGGTGGGTACGCGCCGCGCCGCGCTGATCAACAAGCCGGCAGCCGGTCACCTGGCCAAGGCCAAGGTCGAAGGCGGTCGTGGCTTGTGGGAGCTGCGCGTTGAAGCCGACAAGCTGGGCGACTTTACTGTCGGCGGCGAAATCAAGGCCGATATCTTTGAGGTGGGCCAGAAGGTCGACGTCCAGGGCGTGACCAAGGGCAAGGGCTTCCAGGGCACCATCAAGCGTTGGAATTTCACCATGGGTGACGCTACCCACGGTAACTCGTTGTCGCACCGCCAGCCGGGTTCGCTCGGTCAACGGCAGACGCCGGGTCGCGTGTTCCCGGGCAAGAAAATGTCCGGTCACATGGGTGCGGTGAACCAGAGCACGCAGAATCTGGAAGTCGTGAAAGTCGATGTCGAGCGCGGGCTGATCGCCATTCGTGGCGCGGTACCGGGTGCCCCGGGTGGCGACGTGATCGTGCGTCCGTCGAGCAAGGGATAAGGGAGAACGATGATGGAACTTGCCATCACAGGCAGCGCCAGCAAATTGTCGGTTTCCGACGAAGTGTTTGGCCGCGAATTCAGTGAAGACCTGGTCCACCAGGTCGTGGTTGCGTACCGCAATGCGGGCCGCGCCGGTACCAAGGCGCAGAAGACGCGTTCGGAAGTCAACGGCACCACCAAGAAGTCCAAGAAGCAGAAGGGTGGCGGTGCACGCCACGGCGCCCTGACCGCTCCGATCTTCGTCGGTGGTGGCAGGACCTTCGCGGCCAAGCCGCGCAGCTTCGAGCAGAAGGTCAACCGCAAGATGTACCGCGCGGCGATGAAGGCCATCCTGTCGGAGTTGAACCGCCAGGGCCGCCTGATGATCGTCGACTCGTTCGACGTCGATTCGGCCAAGACCACCGGCCTGATCGCCAAGCTCAAGGGCCTGGAAGTCGGTCGCCGTCCGCTGATCGTCACCGAAGAGGCTTCCGAGCATCTCTACCTGTCCGCCCGCAACCTTCCCTACGTGGAAGTGCGTGACGTGCAGGGCCTGGATCCGGCTTCGCTGGTCGGCGCCGATACCGTCGTAATCACCGCCGATGCGGTCAAGAAGATCGAGGAGTGGCTGGCATGAGCACGACCGTAAAAATCAGCAACGAGAAAATCTTCAGCGTGCTGCGTGCTCCCCGGGTTTCCGAGAAGACCGCTCGCCTGCAGGAACTCTCCAACCAGTACGTCTTTGAAATCTCGAGCACCGCCACCAAGGCAGACGTGAAGGCCGCGGTCGAGCAGTTGTTCGACGTCAAGGTCGAAGGCGTCAGCGTGCTGAACGTGAAGGGCAAGAACAAGTCCTTCCGTAACCGCACCGGCAGCCGTGGTAGCTGGCGCAAGGCTTATGTGCGCCTCGCCGACGGCCAGGCCATCGACGTAACCGCCAAGGCCTGAGGAACATCCCATGCCATTAATGAAATTCAAACCCACTTCGCCCGGCCGCCGTTCCGCGGTCCGCGTCGTGACGCCAGACCTGCACAAGGGCGCGCCGCATGCGCCGCTGCTCGAGCCGCAGAGCAAGAGCGGTGGTCGCAACCACCACGGCCGCATCACCACCCGTCATATCGGTGGTGGCCACAAGCAGCATTACCGGCTGATCGACTTCAAGCGTGACAAGGTCGGTATCCCGGCCCGCGTCGAACGCATCGAATACGATCCGAACCGTACTGCGCACATCGCCCTGCTTTGCTATGTCGACGGCGAACGCCGTTACATCATTGCGCCGAAGGGCCTGAAGGCAGGCGACCAGGTCATCGCGGGCAGCGATGCCCCGATCCGCGCCGGCAACACCTTGCCGCTGCGCAACATCCCGGTCGGCACCACTATCCACGCCATCGAGATGAAGCCGGGCAAGGGCGCGCAGATCGCGCGTGCCGCCGGCGCCGGCGTGCAGCTGGTCGCGCGCGAGCAGGGTTTCGCAACGCTGCGCCTTCGCTCCGGCGAAATGCGCAAGGTGCAGATCGAGTGCTGCGCCACGATCGGCGAAGTCGGCAACAGCGAGCACAGCCTCGAGAAACTGGGCAAGGCCGGTGCCAAGCGCTGGCGCGGCATCAAGCCGACCGTTCGAGGCGCGGCTATGAACCCGGTCGATCACCCGCACGGTGGTGGTGAGGCCAAGGCAGGCCAGGGCAACCCGCATCCGGTCACCCCGTGGGGCGTGCCGACCAAGGGTTACAAGACGCGCCATAACAAGCGCACCCAGCAATTCATCGTCCGCGATCGTAGGGGCTAATCGACCATGGCACGTTCACTCAAGAAGGGCCCATTCGTCGACCACCACCTCATCAAGAAGGTGGAGGCCGCCGGTGGCAGCAAGCGTCCGATCAAGACCTGGTCGCGTCGTTCGATGATCCTGCCGGAAATGGTGGGTTTCACCATCGCCGTGCACAACGGCAAGAACCATATCCCGGTGCTGGTCAACGAGAACATGGTCGGCCACAAACTCGGCGAATTCGCCGTCACCCGGACCTTCAAGGGCCACGGTGGCGACAAGAAAGCCGCGCCGGGCAAGCGTTAAGGAGATGACCATGGAAGCCAAAGCCATCCTGCGCACTGCGCGCATCTCCGCACAGAAAGCCCGCCTGGTCGCTGACCAGGTGCGCGGACTGTCAGCCGAACGTGCCGTCAACCTGCTCAAGTTCTCGGACAAGAAAGCGGCGCACATGATCAAGAAAGTGGTTGAGTCGGCGATTGCCAATGCCGAGAACAACCAGGGCGCCGATGTCGACGAGCTGAAGATCGTGACCATCATGGTCGACGAAGGCCCGTCGCTGAAGCGTTTCATGGCGCGGGCCAAGGGCCGCGGCACCCGTATCCTCAAGCGCACCAGCCACATCACTGTGGTCGTGGGCGCAGGCAAGTAAAGGCGGAAGGAAAAAACGATGGGTCATAAAGTTCATCCGATCGGGTTCCGCCTGGGCATCGCCAAGGACTGGAACTCCAAGTGGTTCGCCAAGAAGGGTCTGTTCGCCAGCTACCTGGCTGCCGACCTCAAGGTTCGCGAAATGCTGCGCAAGAAACTGGCGGCGGCAGGTATCTCCAAGATCCTCATCGAGCGTCCCAACAACACCGCACGCGTGACCATCCACACCGCACGCCCGGGCGTGGTGATCGGCAAGCGCGGTGAGGACATCGAGAAGCTGCGCAAGGAAGTGAGCGACCTGATGGGCGTCCCGGCGCACATCAACGTCACCGAAGTGCGCAAGCCGGAGCTGGATGCACAGCTGGTCGCCGAGTCAGTCGCCCAGCAGCTCGAGCGTCGCATCATGTTCCGCCGCGCGATGAAGCGCGCAGTGGGCAACGCGATGCGTCTCGGTGCCCTGGGTATCAAGGTCAACGTCGGCGGCCGTTTGAACGGTGCGGAAATCGCCCGTTCGGAGTGGTACCGCGAAGGCCGCGTGCCGCTGCATACGCTGCGTGCCGACATCGATTACGGTTTTGCCGAGGCTAAGACCACCTACGGCATCATCGGAATCAAGGTGTGGGTTTACAAGGGCGAAGTGTTCGACTTCTCCCAGGTCGGCCAGGAAAAGCAGGACGAAGCGCGCCCTGAGCGCAGCGAACGTCCGTCGCGTCCGGCCCGTGATCGCGACGCGAGGTAATCGGCTATGTTGCAACCAAAACGTACCAAGTACCGCAAGCAGCACAAGGGTCGCAATGACGGCCTGAGCTGGAGCGGCAATCTCGTCAGTTTCGGCGAGTACGGCCTGAAGGCCACCGCGCACGGTCAGCTGACCGCGCGCCAGATCGAGGCCGCGCGCCGTTCCATCAGCCGTTACGTCAAGCGTGGCGGCAAGATGTGGATCCGCGTGTTCCCCGACAAGCCGATCACCAAGAAGCCGATCGAAGTCCGCATGGGCTCCGGCAAGGGCAACGTGGAGTATTGGGTGGCGCAGATCCAGCCGGGCCGCATGATTTATGAAATCGAAGGCGTCACCGAGGAAATCGCACGCGAGGCGTTCCGCCTGGCTGCGGCCAAGCTCTCCGTCACTACCACTTTTGTCACCCGGACGGTGCGCTAATGGAACTCAAACAACTCCGTGAGAAGTCGGCCGACCAGCTGAACGAACATCTGACCGACCTGCGCAAGGAGCAGTTCTCACTGCGCATGCAGCAGGTCACCGGCCAGCTGCCCAAGACCCATGAAACCCGTCGGGTTCGCCGCGAGATCGCTCGCGTCAAGACCCTGCTCGGCAGCAAGAAGTAAGGACCGACGTGATGAGCGACAACCAAGAAAAATCGCAGCGCACGGTCGAAGGCCGTGTCGTGAGCAACAAGATGGACAAGACCGTCACCGTGCTGGTGGAGCGTCAGGTCAAGCATGCG
>JBOHXX010000104.1:0-9828 GCA_050737675.1 Pseudoxanthomonas sp. | reverse complement strand
AGTTCCAGCTTGACCGCGCATGGGATGACAAGTGGTTCTTCAACGCCAGCTACCTCTGGTCCAAGAGCGAGGGCAACATCGAAGGCCCGGTGAATTCGGATTCAGGCTACGCCGACACCAACCTGGTGCAGTTCTACGACCATCCAGCCGTCAACGAACGTTCCGGCGTCCTGTTCAACGACTTCCGCCACCAGTTCAAGCTGCGGGGCGGTTACAAGCTCAACGAGATGTGGAGCTTCGGCGGCACATTCTCCGCGCGCTCCGGCGGCCCCATCACCGCCTTTGGCGTGGTCTGGCCCAACGACAATCGTGGTTTTGGCCCCGGTGAATTCAGCGGTGGTGGTTCGGGCTGGTTGTGCACGCCGTCTCCTACGAATAATTGTGCTGACTGGAGGACGCGACAGTTGGTCTATACCGAACGCGGCGCGTTCGGCCGCATGCCGTGGGTCATGGACCTGGGTGCCAGCGTGACGTGGACACTCCCGGTCGAAGGCGTCGACCTGAAGGCGCGATTCTCCGTGTACAACCTGCTCAACAGGGAGGCGGTGGTCAATGTTCATTCCCGCTATGAACGCCAGCCTGGCGTGCGGATGCCCTACTTCGGGCAGGGCACGGTGTGGCAGTCGCCGCGCTACATGAACCTGGTGGTGACCTGGAACTTCTGAGGTCGCGCATGCGGCTGCCGGAACAAAGAGGTTCCGGCAGCGACTGGGAACAGGGCAGGGTGAAGGAAGATCGTCACCCTGCCATTGTGTTTTTCCAGACGGAGGAGCTGTCAGTCGACGGCGGTCTCCGGTAACCGTTCGGCCCTTCCAAAACCGCTGGAACCCTGACCCGATGCCAGAAGTCGAGGAAACCTCGCGCTTTGATGGAATAGACCTGCATGCGTTGGCGACGGCACTGCCGACACCTTTCCACGCCTATTCCGCGACCGCGATTCGCCAACGCATACGTGGGCTGCAGGGGGAATTGCACGGTCTCGATGCCACGATCTGCTTCGCGGTCAAGGCCAATTCCTGTCTTGCGATCCTGCAACTGATGGCGGAAAACGGCGTGGGTGCCGACATCGTTTCCTCGGGTGAGTTGAAGCGCAGCTTGCTGGCGGGCATTCCGGCAGGGCGGATCGTTTTTTCCGGGGTCGGCAAGACCGGGGCCGAAATGGCCGAGGCCCTGGATGCCGGGGTCGGCAGGTTCAACGTGGAATCGTTCGATGAGCTCGAATCGCTGCAACGGGTGGCGAGCAAGCGCCAGGTGATCGCGTGCGCGGCGGTCCGCATCAATCCCGACGTCGACGCGCGCACGCACCAGAAAATATCCACCGGCAAGTCCGACAACAAATTCGGCGTCGGCATCGACGAGGCGCGGCGCTGGTTCTCGGACAACACGGCTTTTCCCAACGTGCGGCTCGATGGCCTGCACGCGCATATCGGCTCGCAGATCCTGGACCTGGAACCCTTCCGCCAGGCATTGACGCGGGTTGCGCGGTTCTGGCGTGAGCTGGACGCGGCGGGACACGAAATCGCCAGCATCGACGTCGGCGGTGGGCTGGGTGTCGTCTATCGCGCGGGCCACGACCATGCGATCGACCCGGGCGAATACGTGCGCACGATCCGCGAGGCGTTGGCCGGTTTCGAGGGACGGATCCTGCTCGAACCCGGCCGCTACCTCGTGGCCGAGGCTGGATTGCTGCTGACCCGGGTGATCCGGACCAAGCGCGGCGAGAACCGGAATTTCCTGATCGTTGATGCCGCCATGAACGACCTGATGCGACCCAGCCTGTACGAGGCATGGCACGACATCGAGTTGATCGGAGCGGCATCGGGAGAGGCGGAACGACCGCGCACGGCTTACGACGTGGTGGGACCGGTCTGCGAAACCGGCGACACCTTCGCTATCTGCCGCGAACTGCCGGAGTGCAGGTCTGGCGACCTGTTGGCGATCCGCTGCACCGGGGCATATGGCGCATCGATGTCATCGACCTACAATTCAAGGCCGCTGGCCGCCGAAGTGCTGGTCGACGATGGACGCTACGCGGTGATCCGGCGCCGACAGTCGTTCGAGGAAATGGTCGCGGGCGAACAAGCCGCGACTTCGTGGAGGAATGCTTGATGGATACATCGGAAATTCGTCGCGCCATTGTGTCTGCCTGCCTAGTGCTTGCGGCTGCTTGCACAGTACCGGTCACCGCGAACGAAACGGAAAAGCAGCATGGGCCAGTACCGGTCGCGCGCAACCAGCATGCGGCGCTCGATGCGATCGTCGATGAAGCAACGGAGCGATACCACCTTCCCGGCATCGCCGTCGGCGTGATCGAGGACGGGCGGGTTGCCTACACCGCAACCCGTGGTGAAATCGCGGCGGGCAGTGGCGAACCCATCGATACGCAAACCCTGTTCAAGATCGCCTCCAACAGCAAGGCCATGACCGCCAGCGTGCTGGCGCGGCTGGTGGACACGGGAAAACTGCGCTGGGACGATCCGGTCACCAAATACCTGCCCGCATTCCGCATGCACGATCCCTGGGTCACGCGCGAGATGCAGGTGAAGGACCTGCTGGTGCATAGCAGCGGCCTGCCAGAAGGTGGCGGCGACCTGATGCTGTGGCCGGAACCCAACCATTTCACCCGCGCCGACATCATCTCGGGATTGGCACATATCAAGCCCGCCTACAGTTTCCGTTCCGGCTATGCCTACGACAACCTGCTGTACGTGGTTGCCGGTGAAGTGGCCGCCGCTGCGGGCGGCGCTCCGTACGAAGAGCTGATGCGCCGGGAAGTGTTCCAGCCGTTGGGCCTGTCGCGCTGCCGGGTCGGCGAATGGGACCGCGACACGGTCGGCAATGTCGCCCGGCCGCATACCCGCAGCGCAGGCCGCTATGTGGCGAGTGGCGATGACGACGCGGCCGTGCCTGAGCTCGTTTCCGCTGCGGCCGGCGGCATCCGCTGCAGCCTGGACGACATGCTGTCGTGGGCGCGCAACTGGCTGGTGCCGGATGCCGCGCAGTTGAACTGGCTGTCGGCGGGCCAGCGACAGGCGATGTGGACGCCGCGCACGCCGATGCCGATTTCGGCCCGCCGCCATGCTTGGGACGGAACCCGTTTCTATGCCTACGGCTATGGCTGGAGGATCGCCGATGTAGATGGTTCGATGACGGTTTCCCATACCGGCACCCTGTCCGGAATGTACTCGGTCATGA
The DNA here is from genome assembly GCA_050737675.1 of Pseudoxanthomonas sp. GTDB lineage: Bacteria > Pseudomonadota > Gammaproteobacteria > Xanthomonadales > Xanthomonadaceae > Pseudoxanthomonas_A. The sequence goes on along the minus strand of JBOHXX010000104.1, from coordinate 6,633 downwards.
CCCTGTTGCCAGACCGCAAGTCCGGTTTCGTCGTGCTGATCAACGGCGACGCTGACGCGGCGCGGACCGTGTTGAACGAAGTGCTGTTGAAGCGGTTCACGTCGCCCGCGGATTCCCGCGGTGTCGCCTACTACGCCGACGAGTTGCTCAAGGAAGAGTCGTCCGCTCGCGCCGCCGCGCCGCCGACGCCTTCCAAACGAAAGACAGCCAGTGTCGAAGAAATGAAGGCTTGGCTCGGCGTGTATCGCGATCCGTGGTTCGGGGAAGCGAGGGTCTGTCTGAAGGATGGACAGGTGCGCTTCACCTCGGAAAAATCGCCGATGCTCGCCGGCCGGGTAATGCGCAGCGGCACGCGCCTGCTGGTGGACTGGGACGACGACGGCGTGGATGCGGAAGCGTGGCTGGATTTCCACGGGGCCAGTGGCGCTTCGCCTGCGCGATTGAACATGGCCAAGGTCGATCCTGAAGCGGACTTCAGCTATGACTATGAAGACCTTGTCTTCGAGCGGGTGCGTGGTTGTGAGTAAGCAGGATCAAGGCAATCATTTTGTCCCCCAAGGGGACTTCCTTCGGGGCGTGGGAGGGGCGTCAGCCCCAATGCTTTTCCGCCTGCGTTCGTCGGGGCTGGCGCCCCTCCCACAATCGGTAGGCTGTCATCGCGCACTGGTGCTGCTCATGATGCTGGCGATCGCGGCATGTTCAACCGCAATTCCTGCACCCGCACCGGTAGTCTCCGATGCGACCACCTTCACACAGGCCGGCTTGGTGGACATCCGCTCGCTGGTGCCGGATATCGCCGAGGACATCCGCTATGCCGGCGCCGATAATTTCGTCGGCGTTCCCATCGATGGCTATCGCGCTCCTCGCTGTTACCTGCGCGAATCGTCGGCAAGGGCCTTGCAGCATGTCGAGACGGCATTGCGCGAGGAGGGATTCCGCCTGCAGTTGTTCGACTGTTACCGGCCCGCACGCGCGGTGCAGCACTTCGTGCGCTGGGCTGGCGACCTGCAGGACCAGAAGACCAAGGCGCGCCACTATCCGAACCTCGACAAGCAGGCGCTGCTCGGCGAGTACATCGCCCCGGTCTCCGGCCACAGCCGCGGTGCGACTGTGGACCTGACCCTGCTGGATTGCCGTGCGCACGATCAAGGCTGCCGGGCATTGGACATGGGTACGGATTTCGATTTCTTCGATACGCGCGCCAATACGGGCTCGCCTGCTATAACTCCGGAGCAACGCGATAACCGGAAACGCCTGCTGAAGACGATGGAAAGCCAGGGGTTCCACAATTATCCGCAAGAGTGGTGGCACTTCACCCTGGCGTCCGAACAGTCGCAGGCCATCTACGACATTCCCGTTGAATAGCATTCCTTGAACAACGCTCTCGCCCTCGTGCCTGCCCGGGTCCACGCTATGCGCTTCTACTTCCTGCTGATTGCCATGATCTCCTTGTCCACCGGTTGTGCCACCCATGCGAACTCACCAGGCAGTGAGGTGGACGCGTTGATGAGCCGGTACGACGGGGCGGTGCCGGGAGCATCGCTGTTGGTGATCCAGGATGGGAGCCTCGTAATGCAGCGCGGCTACGGCCTGTCGGATGTCGAACACGGCATCGAGGCCGGCCCCACGACCAACTATCGCCTCGCTTCGGTCACCAAGCAGTTCACCGCATCGGCGATCCTGCTGCTTGCCGAAGACGGCAAGCTCGCGCTCGATGACCGCCTGCGCCACTGGCTGCCCTCGTTGCCGACCGCGGACGACGCGATCACCCTGCGGCACCTGCTCACCCACACCTCGGGCCTGATCGATTACGAGGACGTGATGCCCGACGACACCACGGAACAGTTGCGCGACGCCGACGTGCTGCGCCTGCTGGAATCGCAGGACCGGACCTATTTCAAGCCGGGCAGCGGCTATCGCTACAGCAACAGCGGCTACGCGCTGCTGGCGCTGATCGTCGAGCGCGCTTCCGGCAAGTCCTTCCAGGACTTCCTGCACGAACGCATCTTCCTGCCGCTGGGCATGCACGACACGCTGGCGTACGTGCATGGCGGGCCCGAGGTTCCGCATCGTGCCTATGGCTATAGCGAAATCGAGGGCCGCTGGACCCGCACCGACCAGAGCACGACCAGTGCGGTACTCGGCGATGGCGGCATCTATTCCTCGATCGCGGACCTGGCCAAGTGGGATGCGGCCCTGTACGACGATCGCCTGCTCAGCGATGCTTCCCGCGCCGCCGCCTTCAGTGCGCACGTGCAGGTGGTCGGCGAACCGTACCAGGCCGATTATGGTTACGGCTGGCGCATCACCGGCGACAGCCTCTGGCATTCCGGAGAAACCATCGGCTTCCGCAACGTGATCGTGCGTTATCCGCGGCAACACCTGACCGTGGTCCTGCTCAGCAACCGCAACGATCCCGAGCCTTACGCGACTGCGAAGGCGATCGCAAAGCTCTATCTTCCCAAGGAATGAACATGCACATGCCGACCACCCGTGGCGTTGTCCCGCGCTCGATGCCATTGGCCAGGCCGTTCCTGCTGTGCGTGCTCGCCCTGCTGCTGGCGTCGTGCGCGCATACGCCACCACGCAATCCGCTGGCGCGCTGGGTGCCTTCGCCCAACCACAACGCCCGCGAGGCGATCTTGGTCGTGATCCACGCCACCACCCAGGATTCGGTCGAGGAAAGCCTGCAGACCTTGCGCACGGAAAACAGCGGTGGGCCGGTCAGCGCCCATTACCTGATCGGCCGCGATGGCAAGCTGTACCAGCTCGTCGCCGAGGATCTGCGCGCGTGGCACGCCGGTCCCGGTGCATGGGGCACGATCAGCGACGTGAATTCGGCTTCGATCGGCATCGAGCTGGACAACAACGGAACCGATCCCTATCCGTCCGAGCAGATCGACTCACTGCTCAAGCTGCTCGCCGACATCTGCAAGCGCAATGGAATCCCGCGTGAACGGGTGATCGGACATTCGGACATGGCGCCGACCCGGAAAATCGATCCGGGCGCGCAATTTCCTTGGGCACGACTCGCGCAGGAAGGATTCGGACGCTGGCCGCGCACGCCGCTGGTCGATCCGCCGGTGGGTTTCGATCCGGTGATCGCATTGCGCCTGCTCGGATATTCCAGCGACGATCCGGTGGCCGTGGTTCGTGCCTTCCATCTGCACTATCGCGGTTTCGACAGCGAGGCTGCGAGCCTCGACGCCGAGGATCTGCGCATCCTGTATTCGCTCACGGCTAGGCCGGGGAAGTGAACCCGGGCGCATCGCCCAGGTTCGACGTACCTCAACCCTGCGCGCGGATCGTCTCCAGTACCTGCGGCCCATAGCGTTCCAGCTTGGTGCCGCCAATACCGCCGACCTTGGCGAGCTCGCCAAGGCTTTCGGGGCGTTGCTCGGCGATGTTGCGCAGGGTGCTGTCGTGGAAGATCACATAGGCCGGCACGTTCTGCTCGCGCGCCAGTAGCGCGCGCAGGTCGCGCAGTGCGCCGAACAAGGACAGGTCCTGCGGCTGTACCGGCACACCGGTGCGCGGGCCACGATCACGCTCGCGGGCTTTCTTGCTTGGCAGTTCCTTGCGCAGCACCACCGTTTGCTTGCCGGTGAGCACCGCGCGGCTGGAGTCGGTCAGGCGCAGGCCACCGAATGCTTCGGTATCGACTTCCAGCAATCCCGTCGCAACCAGCTGGCGGAACACCCCGCGCCACGACTTTGCATCCAGGTCGTTGCCGATACCGTAGGTGCTGAGTTTGTCGTGGCCAAATTGCTGGATGCGTTCGCTTTCGCTGCCACGCAGGACGTCGATCAGGTGCACTGCGCCGAAGCGCTGACCGGTGCGATAGACGCAGCTCAAGGCCTTCTGCGCGGCGAGGGTCGCATCCCAGCTGGCGGCCGGCTGCAGGCAGTTGTCGCAGTTGCCGCAGGGCTGGGGGTAGGTTTCGCCGAAGCCGGCCAGCAGTACCTGCCGGCGGCATTGCATCGATTCGCAATAGCCCAGCAGCTGGTCGAGCTTGCGGCGCTCGAGCTGCTTGCGTTCCTCGCCCGCTTCGGACTGCTCGATCATCTGCTTCAGCAGGACCATGTCGCCCAGTCCGTAACAGAGCCAGGCTTCGGCGGGTTCGCCATCGCGACCGGCGCGGCCGGTTTCCTGGTAATAGCCTTCCAGCGATTTGGGCAGGTCCACATGCGCGACGAAGCGCACATCGGGCTTGTCGATGCCCATGCCGAAGGCGATGGTGGCGACCATCACCACGCCGTCTTCGCGCAGGAAGCGTCGCTGGTTGGCGGCACGCACCTCGGCTGGCAGGCCGGCGTGGTAGGGCAAGGCCTTGATGCCGAGATCGGCCAGCACCTCGGCGGTCTGGTCGACCTTGCGCCGCGACAGGCAATAGACGATGCCGGCCTCGTCGCGATGCGCGCCGAGGAAATCCAGCAACTGGCGCTTGCCGTTGTCCTTCTGCACCACGTTGTAGCGGATGTTGGGCCGGTCGAAGGAGCTGACGAACCATTGCGCTTCGTCCAGTTGCAGCCGTTCGGCGATCTCGCGCTGGGTCGGCGGGTCGGCGGTGGCGGTCAGGGCGATGCGCGGCACTTGCGGCCAGCGCTCGTGGAGCACGGTCAGCTCACGGTACTCGCGCCGGAAATCGTGGCCCCACTGCGAGACGCAATGCGCCTCGTCGATGGCGAACAGGGCAATGGGGGACCGGTCCAGCAGGGACAGGAAGCGCGGGGTCAGCAGGCGTTCCGGGGCTACGTACAGCAGGTCCAGCTCACCGGCCAGCAGGGCCTGCTCGACCTGCGATGCGGATTCCGCATCCAGGGTGGAATTGAGGAACTCGGCGCGCACGCCGACCTGGCGCAACGCTTCCACCTGGTCCTGCATCAGCGCGATCAGTGGTGAGATCACCACGCCCACGCCGTCGCGCAACAGCGCCGGGACCTGGTAGCACAGCGACTTGCCGCCGCCGGTCGGCATCAGCACCAAGGCGTCGCCGCCGCCAGTGATGTGTTCGATGATTGCCTGTTGCGGACCGCGGAAATCGGCGTGGCCGAAGATCCGCTGCAACAGTGTTTGGGGTGATTCCTGCATGTGCCTAGGGTAGCAGTGGGGTCAAGCGAAGGACCAAGAAAAACGCCCGGTGCGAGCCGGGCGTTCTTGTGGAATCGTGTCCGGAAATCCCTACTGCAGCAAGGAACGCAGCATCCAGGCGTACTTCTCGTGGGTCTGCAGGCGCTGGGTCAGCAGGTCCTCGGTCGGGGCATCGTCGGCATCGTCGGCGATGTCCAGCACCTTGCGTGCGGTACGGCAGACCGCCTCGTTGCCGACCACCAGCTGGCGGACCATTTCATGCCAGTCGGCGCTGTTGGTCAGGCCCGGTTCCTCGGGAATCGAGGACAGGGCCACGAACTCGCGATACGAGCCTGGTGCATTGAAGCCCAACGCGCGAATGCGCTCGGCGGTCTCGTCCAGCGCGGTCCATTGCTCGGTGTACTGGGTCTCGAACATGGTGTGCAGGGCGTTGAACATCGGCCCGGTCACGTTCCAGTGGAAGTTGTGGGTCTTCAGGTACAACGTGTAGCTGTCGGCAAGGAAGCGCGACAAACCGTCGGCGATCTTCTTGCGGTCGGCCACCTTGATCCCGATATCGATATCGATATTGGGCGCGGTTGGCGCGGCGGCGGCCAGTTTGGCGCTGGCGGGCGAAGTGGCCTTGGCACGGCTGCTCTTGGGCTTGCTGCTGCTTTTGGTCTTGGTCTTTGCCATCTGAGGGCGCTCCTTGAGGTGGGATAGGCGACAATAAACAGACTAACCGATGTCGTGTAATCAAAAGATTCACTGCCACTGATCGATGGGTGCACCCGAAGCCGAAAACAAGGACCTGCCCGCCGCGCGCCGTGCCATCGACGGAGCGCTGACGCGCGATCGTGGGCGACTGCACGGGCTTTGGTCGCGCTGGCAGGGCAGGCCGGCGGATATCGCCGCCAGGGCGGCCTTCGAGCAGGCATTGGCCATCTCGACCGCACGCGTTGCCGCCAGGATCGATTCCGCGCCCGCGGTGACCCTGGACGAGGCGCTGCCGATCGCGCGCGAGGCGGAAAAGATCGTCGATCTCATCCGCAAGCATCCGGTGGTGGTGATTGCCGGCGAGACCGGCTCCGGCAAGACCACCCAGTTGCCGAAACTCTGCCTCGCCGCCGGTCGTGGCGTGGCCGGCATGATCGGTTGCACCCAGCCGCGGCGGATCGCGGCGCGGGCGGTGGCCCGGCGCGTGGCCGAAGAGCTGAAGACGCAGGTTGGTGGCGCAGTCGGCTTCCAGGTGCGTTTCAACGACCAGGTCGGCGACGACACCCGCATCAAGTTCATGACCGACGGCATCCTGTTGGCCGAAATCGCTTCCGACCGCTGGCTGTCGGCCTACGACACCATCATCGTCGACGAGGCGCATGAGCGCAGCCTCAACATCGACTTCCTGCTCGGTTACCTGAAGCAGCTGCTGCGCAAGCGTCGCGACTTGAAGGTCATCGTCACCTCGGCGACCATCGACACCGAGCGCTTCTCCAGGCATTTCGACGATGCACCGGTGATCGATGTCGAAGGCCGCACCTTCCCGGTGGAAGTGCGGTACCGGCC